>PHBQ01000009.1 GCA_002841975.1 Candidatus Cloacimonetes bacterium HGW-Cloacimonetes-1 | reverse complement strand
TCCCATCGGGACGATAGTTTAGGTAGAAGGAAGAGCGTGAGATAAGAGCGAGTCCCATCGGGACGCCAGTTTAGGTAGATAACAAGGCTTGAAGCAGATGCGAGTCCCATCGGGACGGCAGTTTAGGTAGATAACAAAGATTGAAGGAAGATGCGAGTCCCAGCGGGACGATATATTGATAAAACAATGATACACAACGGAATGATCTGCTGCGAGATGTGCCGTTCCTACGGAACTCAGGAATATCTCTGTGGTTGTCGGTTCTACCTAAACTTGCGTTCTTACGGAACTCAGGCGTTGACAAAGTCCCATCGGGACGATAGTTTAGATAGCAAGCATCGGTTCGGATATACGAGTCCCATCGTGACGATAGTTTAGATAGCAAGCATCGGTTCGGATATACGAGTCCCATCGGGACAGCAGTTTAGGTAGAACGAAGAGTGTGAGATAACAGCGAGTCCCATCGGGACGGCAGTTTAGGTAGCAAGCATCGGTTCGGATGTATGAGTCCCATCGGGACGGCAGTTTAGGTAAAGGGAGGACTAATGGCAAATACCTACACTCAGATACACATTCATTATGTATTCGCAACCCAGAAACGCTGGCGTTTTTTGGCGGAAGAAAGGCAACAACCACTCTATGAATATATGGCTGCCATTGTGCGGGATCTCAAGTGTTTCACTCAGTGTATTGGCGGGGCAGAGGATCATGTCCACCTTTTAATTGGTCTGAACCCCACAATATCGGTATCCGAGTTTGCGCAGAAGGTAAAGGCCAATACCTCACGCTTTATAAACGAGAAAGGTTGGGCTATGGGGAAATTCCAATGGCAGGAAGGATACGGAGCGTTTTCAGTGTCCAAGTACGGTCTAAACGAGGTTCGGGGATATATCTCACGGCAAAAAGAACACCACACAAAACATGGATTTTTGGATGAATTCGAGGCATTGCTCAAAAGATACGAGATCAGTTATGAGATGAAATACGTATTTCATGAGCCTGGGGAATAACTCTAAACTGGCGTCCCGATGGGACTCTTGCGACGAGGGGATTGCGTTATCTACCTAAACTGACGTTCATACGGAACTCACTGGCTCGTATGATGCACACGATTCTACCTAAACTGGCGTCCCGATGGGACTCTTGCGACGAAGGGATTGCGTATTCTACCTAAACTGTCGTCCCGACGAGACTCTCAGGATCGTCTGGGGGACAAATTCTACTTAAACTGGCGTTCCTACGGAACTTGTCAAACTCCTTGCTTCAATCCGAGGTGATTCCCTCGTGATCCCCTCGTGAAGCTCTTGTCGGAACACGGGAAGCGCAAGGCGAGCAGCAGAGCAGCAGCACGTCATTGATATTGAGCCCGGAGGGAAACCCCGGGATGATGGCATGGATAGCGCTCAGGGCTGTAAACGAGTCGTTTGCAGCAATCGCCAGATCTCCGTCTATGCCTTGGACAGCAAGTTCTGTCCACGAGTTTCCGTTTACCATAGCTCCCGCTGAGGCAGTGAGGTTGTCGTTACCATCGCTGGCAATGGCGATCAGCTCGATCTCCGCTCTGCCACTGATGGCTTTGGCAAAACACAAGGCAAAGTGGGTGCATCTGCCACCAGCGCCGGAACCTCGGACTGTAACAGGCATTTCCCCACCCAGCAGATAAATTCCCGGTGCTGCGTGCAAAGCACGATTTGCCAGATCTGCTGCGCCGATCTCTGCGGTCTCGGTGCGATACCCCGGCAGGATCTGCACGGGACAGCCACAGGGGCTCAATTTCGGAGCTAAAAACTGCAGAAAGGAAGCGTTGTCACCGATGATGTGGTAAAACACCTTGTGGGCGGAGTTTTGGTAGATTGTGCACTTTTCACGGGTTATTCCCTCTATGGGGGGAGTAAAAGGGCCGGAGGCAATGACGGCAGGATCGTTACCCGCGACGTCCGAGAGGGCATAGACATACACTCTGTGGCAGGGAGTCCGCTCCAATGCTTTACCGCCTTTGACAGCAGACATTGCCTTGCGTTCTGTATTCATAGCGGCAATATCTTGCCCACTATGCAGGAGAGCTGTACCACGTGCTATCACATCGTCAAGGCTCATCCCCGGCAGGGGGGACTCGAATAAGGCAGATCCACCACCACTCAGCAATACGATCAGGTCTTCCCGGGCAGGAAGGCTGTGGAGCCAGGTGAGAATGGCATTGGTATGTGCCAAAGAATTGTCGTCCGGGAGTGGATGCCCCGCTTCCAGTGGTATCAAGGGTGCGGTGCTATGCAGCAGATGGCCATACTTGGTGAGGACAAATCCATCACAGAAATCTGCGCAGGCTTGTCCACGGATCCCGCTCAGGGTATGCAAAGCCGTCGCTGCCATGCCGGAAGCAGCTTTACCGATAGCCAGGATATGCACCACGGGGCTGAACTCCCGCTGCGTGAGTAGCTCTCTTAAAACCGGGAAATCGGCATAGTCAGTAATGGCAGAGCGGAGCAGGGATAGCAGCTGCATGCCGCCTATTTTCCTAAGGCAAAAGCCAAAAATCCGGTCATCGCCCCAGTGAGAGATTTGTCACCCTGATAATATGCACTTACTATGGCGTCCAATTTTGCCGTAGAGATGGCATTGTCGTTGCGGATGGATGGATCTTGAGTAATTTCCAGGATGCGGTCTTTGTATTTCTCCAAAAAGGCATCGGAACGGCTGGTAATGCGCATGGGTCTCTTGCGGTAATATTGCCACATCTTGACTTTGACGGCGTATTGGCGATAGTAATAGGGCGCACTGGCATCTGCCAAGGCAAGCGGGAAGTTCTCCAGGGCAGGGCAAGCCTCGCGAATAATGCTGCGATGCAAGCCTTCATTGAGCTGATTCCAAAAGCCATAACGCCAATGTCCATTGATGATAGAACTTTGCAGGTAGGGCATGTGATCCACGAGGTGTTGATCGATCCATGCCAGATTGAGCATGTTTACAGAGCGGGGGCTGTGGCGCACTAAAAACAAATTCATCCACATTGCATTGGGCATATCCAGGCTGGAAGGCATTTTGGATACCTCGTATTTGAGACTGTGCCAAAAACCTTGGTGCATCCGGCGGGTAGTATCCGTGGAGAAAAATGAAGGGGGAGTGCCATACAGATAGTCTGCAATGGCATGATAGTCCAGAGCACCTTGGCGCAGGGAACTCTTCAGATGTGCCACCATAAAGCGAAACCGGTACAATTCGCCAAAATATCCACTGATATAGACATCCGTATTCTCTGCCAGGATCGGGTAATAACCCATAAAGATACTATTGGCGGGGTTAAAAACCACACCTCGGTTTTGTACGTAATCCACCGCTTGGTCCCAGGAAGCTCCGGCGTCATCATAACTGATATGACGGAAGGGGAGATCGAAGTGAGAGGCGATTTTCTTGGCGACCAGATGATCCTGAGATGTGTCCGAGCCCAAGTTTACAACGTTGACCGGCACCTTATGCTTTAGGTATAGTGCCAGCAGTGGGCGACAATCCATACCGCCAGAAAGACCAATAGTGACTCTTTTCCCGGCTCTGTAGGGGAGCAGTGTCATATTTTCCATCAGGGTATTGAGGTTATATGGTTCCGAAACAGGGGTCCAGGGGCAGTTTGAGAGTGTTAGAGTTCCGGTTTTTGAAATTTGGGCTTTACCACCCGTACCCAGCATCTCGATGTCTTGATAGTAAGAAGATTGGGTGGGAGCATAGCGATCGAAAGATGGGGGGAACATCGAATGCCAGTAAGCCCCAAAGCGTTCATAATCGATCGGGGGATGAACTTCGTCGCGGAGGATGGGCAGATTGTTGGTAAAAAACACCCGGTCGGGGGATTCATGAAAATACATGGTTCGTTTGGACAACGAATCGTTATATGCCAGCACACCCTCGGGACCAACAATGAGGATTAGCCAATGACCATCCAATGCCCAAATGCTCTGTTCGGATGCTAAAATCTGTGTCCAGTCATCAGAATCAGGATAGCGATAATCGTCCCGTACTCGTAAGATCGGGTTTCCCAGTAAGAAGACCACAGTCTTCGGTTTCGTGGGGTGATCTATCCTCTGCAAGGTTTGGCTCTTGCCTCCGGCAAAGATATCTATAAAATCAGAGTGGTACTCTTCCAGAGGAAGTTTGTACCCGGGCAGTGGTGCATGTTGCTTAGCTTTGAACAAGCTTCCGTAAATCCAACTCATCGTTTCTCCTTTTCACAATCATCCATGATCACAAGGATGTCGCAGTGGTCAAGAGAATTGTTTGAAGTGACTGCTTTGGCTGTGACTGTTCGGTATTAATATTTTCCGGATTAAGGAAGAGGGGTAAAAAAATGTCTTGACTACTCGACGGCATTAAGTATCTTATCCGGAAGCAAGCACCTGTGGAGGTATTAGTTATGCGAAGAACTTTGTTTGTTTTGTTTTTAACTATTTTATTCCTATCACTTACGTCCTGTAAGACAACTAAAAAAGCAAACTCCGGTGACGCTACTCCAAAGAAATACAACATAGCGTTGGTGATGAAGACTCTCACAAATCCTTTCTTTGTAACGATGGAAAAAGGAGCGCGACGTGCCGAAAAGGACTTTGATATTCATCTTGTAGTCAAGGCAGGCGCTAGGGAAACATCAATTGAGCAACAAATCGGTATTGTTGAACAATTAACTATGGACCGGGTGGATGCCATTGTGATCGCTCCTGCCGGATCATCAGAATTGGTCGCAGTTCTCAAAAAAGCGCAAGATTCAGGCATCAAAATTGTCAATATAGACAATCGCCTAGATGAGGCGGAATCCCAACGACTGGGCTTGACGAATGTTCCTTTTATCAGTGTTGATAATGAGGAGGGAGCTTACTTAGCAGTGCAGTATATCTGTAAAGATGTCAAATCCGCTACTTCTGCCGTTATCATCGAAGGTATCCCTACAGCCGGTAATGCAGAGGATCGTAAAGCTGGTGCACAGAGGGCTTTCAAGGAAAATCCCTATGTCCGAATAGTGGCAAGTGAGACTGCCAATTGGAAGATCGACGAGGCTTATGAAGTGTGTAGCAAGATCTTCCGCCAGTATCGGGACGTCAAACTCTTGTTTTGTGCCAACGACATGATGGCTCTGGGTGCGATGCAATATCTCAAAGACAAGAATATCAAGGGTGTCAAAGTAGCCGGGTTTGACAATCTGGATGAAGTAAAGCCATTTCTTGCAGAAGGGTATATGGATGTCACGATCGACCAACAAGCCGAGGAGCAAGGTTACATAGGCGTAGAATATGCCGTAAAATTGTTGAAGGGAGAGACTGTAGATAGCAAATTGGTGATACCGGTTAAGGTTATCACACCCTAAAAACATCTATATATTTCAGGTCACTCGGGACTCCGGTTCTCATTGTCCGAAGGTCGGATTATTGATGTTCGTAGAATTTATCATGCCATGTCGAATATATGGCAGGTCATCTGAGGGATTTGGGTCGAGCAAGCTCTAGATTTACATACCGTTGGCTTGAATAATCTTATCCATCTCACCACTCTTGATGATCTTGGCAAGCTCCGTATTGATTTTCTTCAGATAGGGTGATTTTTGGGACACGGCAATTCCATAGCTTTCTTGAGTACTGATTTCATAAACGATCTTTAGTGGTTTCTGGGTAGAATAACCTTGCGCCGCACTATCATCAATGATGACCATGTCCACATTGCCATCCATCATGTCTTGAATGGCTAAGCGATTGGAGCCGTATGTTTTGAGCTGCTCTGGACGCAGGATGTTGCCGGCAATCAGGTTCTCTTCGAGATAAGTTTGACCTGTGGTTCCCATCTGGGTGCCGATCTTGTATTTGGACATGTCGTTGAGTTTTTCCACTTTTACAGCTGAGTATTTTGGAGCGATCAACACCTGATTTGCCATATAGTAGGGAATGGAAAAATTGACTAACAGCTGACGTTCATCTGAAATAGAGATGGCAGAAATGGCAAGATCTATCTTGTTGGAAGTCAAAGCGGGGATTAAAGAATTGAACTGCATATCCATGATTTCGATCTTCATATCCAGGCGCTTTGCCAGTAGACGGATCAAATCGATGTCAACTCCTACAAACTGATTGTTCTCTTTGTATTCAAAGGGGGGATACTCGGCATTGGTTCCTACTCTTAATACGACTATAGGTTTGGGCTGGCAACTAAGTAAAAATGGGGTGATCAAAACAAAAATTAAGGCTGCAGCTACGAATCTATAATTTGGAATCATAATTCCTCCTCCGCTGCTTTTCAACAGCATATCAATAAGATATGGCTTGCGCCGTGATTGTCAAGACATTTCTGGCAATCGGGGAACTAGCCATGATTTCGATAGCTTGTTTTGCCCGGAAGTAGCCGAATATTCGTCAGGTTACCAATGGATTATCTTTTGGGTGTGAGTATGGTATGAATCTTTGATTTGGACGAAGTATATACCGGAGCTAACGGCAGATCCTTGATAATCGCGTCCATCCCAAGTCAATTGCTGGCGTAACTCGGTGTTGCCATGAAGTGTGCGGATCAATTGTCCCTTGATGTTATAGATAGCAGCGGTGAGTGGTGTGCTCTGCTCTTTGTGTATATCGATTGTAAGGCTTGTGGAAAAAGGATTGGGGAAGATACCAACTTTGATCCCGACGCTGGGAATTGCTTCATCGGCGATGGGTAATGCGGAATTGAGCTCTGGCAACAGCTGCTGCAGCAGGGCTCGAACCCCGTCCGCCTGCATAAAGTAGAGAGGAAAGCCAAACATTACGAGGCTGCCATTGTTGTCGCTACGGATGGCTGCGGGCAGGCCATCACCCAAGCTGCCATCGAGCATGTCCGCTGTATAGAGTGATGTGTCCGCTCCATTAAAAGTATAGATCATTGGTAATCGACCGTTCCAACTGGTGGTGAGTTTGGCGGGATCTACCGTTAAGGTCGGATAGGTATCAGACTGTGCGGAGATCAGCACAGCGGCATTATCATAGACTAGGGTGGGATTTCCGGCAAAGCGATTGAGCCAGGCACCGGTAATCGAAGCAGGAGTTTTCCATCCAGAGATCACGAGCTTTCCACCTCCCAGGATGTACCCTCCCAAGGCACTGAGATTGTCTGCGATAAAATGTTGCGTGAGATCATCATCGTGCCACACGACGACTCTGTATTGTCCTAAAACTTCCAGTGGTAATGCGCCTTGCGTGGCATAGTCCCAAGTGTCAAAGCTCATGGGAGCCAAAGCACCGCTGTAGAAATCATCTACCATGACATCATTGGGATTGATGGCGGCACCGTTTCCATCTTTGGTTTCATCTACTACCAAAAGATTGTGGGCAAATGAAAATGCTACAGGAGTGGCAGTCATGACATTTGAAAACATGGATTCAAAACCTTGGGCATCGACTGCCTTGATGGCGTATTGGTAGTTGGTTCCGTTGCTAACGGTAGTATCCTGAAAATCGAGTCCCACAGTGGGAGTAGTATTCAGCAGTTGCCACTGACCATTGGTACCGATCCTACGATATATATTGTAGCTATCACAGTTGTTAAAGGCTGCCCAGAACAAAAGCACAGCGCCGGAACTGGTGAGGCATTCGGTCACAACGGGTTTGACCTCGGTTTTACCACGCAATAAGATCCAATGATTGGGATCTACACTGGAAGATGTGATTGAACTCAGACTGAGGAAGTCAAAAGTACTCGCAACTCCTGTGGGAGAAGCACTGCAATAAAGAGAATCTGCACCGACAGAAGTCTGTACGTGCAGGGGGAATTCTATAGAAAAAGCTGTAGCTGTTGGTGAAGTAGTCTTGGCATAGACTTTGAGTTGTGCCGGGTTCGACTTTGTAAAGAGGGAGTATTCCACGCTGGGTATTCCCGGGGCAAAAATCCATTGCTGGAAAAACTGAGTGAGATTCTGGCCACTAATCTGCTCTGCCATCGCCTGAAACTCTGCAGTGATCGCATTGGAATCCCGATAGGTCTGAAACCAGTTTTGCAACAGGGAAAAGAAAGCAGCATCCCCGATCTTGTAACGCAGCATATGCAAGACTGATGCCCCCTTTTCGTATGAGGGGGGAGTAAAATAGTTGTTGTATGCAGGGTTGTAGATGGTCTGTACTCCATAGCTGTTCTCATAGTTCAGGTAATACTGGTGAAAGCTACTGTTTACATAGCTGCAGGCTGCTGCCCAGCCATCACGTTTGTCCATCCATAGTTGTTCTGCGTAAGTAGCAAAGCTCTCGGAGAGCCATACGTCCTTGAAGGTCAGAAAGGAAACGGCATCGCCAAACCATTGATGCGCCAGTTCGTGAGCAATGGTCAGCTCATAGGCATGGTTTCCGGTGATGATGTAATTCCCCAGAGTCGTCATAGTCTGGTGTTCCATGGCTCCATAAGTGGACATGCTAACTGCGGCTTGCCCGTATTTTTCAAAAGGATAGGCACCAAAGATTTGGGAATAATAATTCAGGATTGAGGGCAGGGGAGCAAAGTCGATCAAAGCGTTGTTGTATTGGTTCTGCATCACAAAGTTTTGGATCGGAACTGCGCCTGCTGTCTGGTTGATCTCGACATAGGGGCCGGCTGTGATGCACACCAGGTATGTGGTCATGGGGTTTGAGCCGATCCAGTGAGTGGTGGATGTGCCATTCCCATTGTTCACGATCTCGGTACGGATACCGTTCGCAGCTACTTTCCAATCCGAGCGCATCGTGATATGGAGATCCATGATTGCCTTGTCCCAGGGGTAGTCGTAACAGGGCATCCATTGACGAGTGGCATCGGGATCGGAGATTGTGAATACGGTATTGGCAGAAAAGATCATTCCGATCTGATAGGAGTTGGGAGTCAGTGTGGGGATGCCATTGTAAAAGACTTGAGTCGTAAAGGTTTGTCCGGTAGTGACATTGAGCGGGATGGTTATTAATCCATTCTGATGCGTGAAAGTTACGGGTTGATTATCGACCATGACTTGGGTGACAGTCAAGGAATTGAGATTGTATTGGATGGAGCTCAAATTTGTCTCGGCAATAACCGTAGCTATGACGTTACCGGTGATTACGTGAGTCTGATCGTTGATGGAAAGAGTCAGGTCATATTTCTGGACATCAAAGCCGTGCGCAGAATCTGCACGGGCCGAGGTCCAGCGCAGGACGTCATCTGTCATTCGAGTCGTGAGGGGGCTTATGGCCTTATGTTCAGGCTTGAGCAGGACGTCATTCGAACCAGCCAGCAAAGTGCTGATCCCCAAAATTATAAAAACTATGAGCAAGTGTTTCTTTAGTGTATTCATAGCATTACTCCATACAATCTCATTCTTGAGACATCTATGTTGCAATTTCCATTCTCAAGCCCAAAAGAAAAGCGCTAACTCAGAATCTACATGCTTCCAAGGTAGCGCTCTTAAAATGGATTAGATATTGTTATTCGTAACGGAGAGCGTCAATCAAATTGAGAGTCGAAGCCTTTTTGGCAGGATACCAACCAAAAAAGACACCGATAATCCACGAGAAACTCACGGATAGCATCACCGACCATGGTGTGACTGCCACACTCCATTTCATGTAATGGCCGACTGTTTTTGCTGCACCCCAGCCCAGGAAGATCCCAATGATGCCACCGATAAAGCTGATCATCACGGCTTCGATGATAAATTGGAGCAAGACATCGCGTTTCCCGGCACCTACTGCCATGCGGATTCCGATCTCTTTGATGCGTTCGGTCACTGAAACCAGCATAATGTTCATGATGCCGATACCACCGACCAAAAGGGAGATCCCGGCAATACTGGCCAGGAGAATTGTAAGCGTGTTGGATACGGTATCTGCGGCTTGGGCAATATCGGTTTGAGTCCTGACTACAAAATGTTCGGAGGTGGTTCCCCGATGCCGGCTTTGCAAGAGATCCAGGATATCTTGTTGAGCAAGGGCTATACGTTCCTTGGACTCAGCAGAGACTAGGATCATCATGCTGCGCCAGTGATTGCCCAGCAGCCTGGCATAGGTGGTGGTATAGGGAGCCAGGATCACGTCGTCCTGGTCACTTCCCATTGCGTTCTGTCCTTTGGCTTTGAGGACTCCGTTAACCTTGAAAGGGATGTTGCGAATACGGATGGTCTTGCCCACGGGGTCGGTATTGCTAAAGAGGTTTGCCGCCACAGTCTGGCCGATCACGCATACTTTGTTGCCGGAGACGACATCACTGCGGTAAAAAGGTTCACCACTTTCAATCTGCATATCGCGAATATTAAAGTAATCTACATCGACGCCCATGATTCCGGCGCGCCAATTTTGACCTTCAAACTTGATCTGTCCACCTGTTGTGTAAACAGGTGAAGCATAAAGAATGCCATCCACGCTGTTGCGGATAGCTTCCACGTCTGCTACTTCCAGCAAAGAGCCACTTCCGGCATCTCCCCGGGCAGAACCGCTACTGGCTGCAAAGTTCACGGTGACGATGATCACGTTTGTTCCCATGCTGTTGATCTGTTCATCAACAATCTTTTTGGCACCCTGGCCGATTGCCAGCATCGTGATGACGGCGGCAACCCCGATGATGATACCCAACATGGTCAGGAAAGTCCTGGTCGTATTACGAGTCAAGGACTTGATGGCTATTCTGATAATACTAAAAAGGGACATTTCTAATCCTCATCTTCAATGATAGGCAGCTTCTTGAGGTCTTCGGCTGCGTTACGGGGATTGGTGTTTTTTTGGTCCGCTATTATTCTGCCATCCCGAAAAGTGATCAAGCGGTCTGCATACGCTGCAATATCGTTTTCATGTGTTACCAATACTATAGTTTTACCCTGGTTATGCAACGCCTGCATCACTGCCATCACTTCTACACCGGTTCTGGTATCGAGGTTTCCCGTGGGTTCGTCTGCCAATAAAAATACGGGGCTGTTGACTATGGCACGGGCGATGGCGACGCGTTGTTGCTGTCCACCGGATAGCTGATTGGGATAATGATGAGCCCGATCTTCAATTGCTACGGTACGCAGAGCCAGCAGAGTCTTGGCTTTACGTTCTTCATGATTGAGCTTAGTACGATACAAGAGCGGGAGTTCAACGTTTTCATAGGCAGTGGTACGGGACAGGAGATAGAAAGACTGAAATACATAGCCGATCTTTTCGTTGCGGATCCGCGCCAAGTCTGATTCTTTGATGCTGTGGACATCGATGCCATCCAGGCTGTAGGATCCGGATGTAGGCTTGTCCAAACAGCCCAAGAGATTCATAAAGGTAGTCTTTCCGGAGCCACTGGCACCCATGATCGCAATGAATTCTCCTTCATTGATCTGAATATCTATGCCTCGTAACGCATGGACATGGATATCTCCCATGATATAGGTTTTCACGAGGTCTTTGGTGATTATTAGAGGTTTTACCACAAATCTATACCCTTTAGAATCTTCTGCCCATTCCGGGGCCGGAAGACATTGGAGAAGCAGCGTTACCTGCTTGCTTCAAGTTTTTGTAGATCACACCTGTGACCATGACATCACCTTCCGCAATTCCTTCGAGAACTTCTACAAATGCACCATCAGACAATCCGACCTGCACCATCTTGGGACTTGGTACACCATTCTTGAGGATCCAAACCTGGACCATCCGTTTTCTGCTGCCACGTTTGGAGACACCGGCTCGGGGAGTATAGGAGCTACTCTGCCCTTGGCCTTGTCCTCGTCTCTGTCCACGCTCCATGGTTGCGGGCTCGCCTCTGTTTCCACCCTTGCGCATGGCAAACTTTGCGGAGTCGCCCATTGCAGGTCGGCGGGTTTTGATGCTATCGGGCAGGTTGGGGCGGCCGGACTTGGCTACAGCGGTTGCGGCTTCGGGAGCAGCTGGAGTTTGTGCTCCGTGTGCCTGGTTTTGTCCCATGCCACGTCCATTGCGTTTGAACTTGTTTTCCAGCAATTTATCATCCCATTTCAGGCCAAATAGAGTCCAAACCTCTTTACTTGGTTTAAATCTGCCGGCACTTTCCGGGATCCGGAGAACACCTTCTTTTTCCTGGATCACGATCGTCACATTGGCGGTCATTCCCGGGAGGAGGATCTTATCGGGGTTATGAGCATCGATTATCACTGCATAACTCACGACATTGGAGTCTGTGGAAGGATTGAGCCGAATTTGTTTGACGTTACCATTAAAAGCTTGATCCGGATAGGCATCCACTGAAAACTCCACAGGCATTTTGACCTGCACTTTCCCGATATCTGCCTCATCGACGTTTGCCGTAATCTGCATCTGTTCCAAATTGTTTGCAATTATAAACAGCGTGGGGGAATTGAAGCTCGAAGCCACGGTCTGCCCTTCATCGATACTACGTGACACGATCACGCCATCGATCGGACTCTTGATCGAAGCATTCTGGAGGTTCTTTTCGGCACGTTGCATCGAAATTCTGCTATTAGAGAGAGTTAACACTGCTTGATCATACTTGAATTGTGCCTTTTGGAGGTCGTAGGAAGCAGCCATATTCTTTTTTACCAAGTCCTTCAAGAGATCGAGGTCGAGCTTAGCATCTTCCATTGAAACCTTAGATTTTGCCACATCGCTCTTCGTAGCTTCCAGATTGGTTTCCAATATTTCGGTATCGAGCTTTGCCAGCAACTGGCCTTTGCGCACGATAGAATTAAAATCGACATAGATCTTCTGGATGGTGCCGGACACTTCGGTACCGACATTGACCGAGACGTTGGGATTGAGCGAGCCCGTGGCAGTCACCACTTCGCGAATCGTACCGGTGGAAGGACTATCGGTGCGCCATTCCGGTTTATTTTTGGTTTTGCGATAGTGTAAGAACGCAAAAACGGCAATAACAATGATGACTATTATGATGAGGGGTTTGAATATTTTCTTCATTTAGTGTGTTTCCTTCACTTTACCATTTACCGAGGATTTTTTGTGACAGCATACTGTTGAGGCTCTCACGCTTGGCAATTATTTGATAGCGATTTGTATTGTAATCTATATCCGTCGAGATGTATTCGGAACGGGTTTTATCCAGTTCCAATTGCTCGATCATACCCAATTTATAACGTTCTTCGGCGATTCTGATCTGCTGTCTGGCTTGCTCCAATTTCTGGGCATACAAGAGGTCTAGCTGCGTCAGATAGCTCAATTCTTCCCGAGAATTTGCATATTGACGTTTCAAAGCATCTTCCTGATCCAACATTTCCAATTGATTCATTTGTCTGGTGATCCTAGCACGTTTGACAGATTCAGATTGGCGGAATTGATTCCAAAACGAGTATGAGAGTCCCAGAGACAGAGTGTGGGAAGTGCCATATTGATCAAAGTCAAAATCCGCTCCGCTCACCGAGCGTGAAAGATTGTAGCTGAGAGTAGCTACCGGAAAGTAGTCCAGTTTTTCACGCTTTTGCGTGATCTCACTGGAAGCTATTTCTTGCTTTAGTAACTGGAGGCTTTCGATATTTGAACTGTCAAAAGCGGGGAGACTATAGTCCGAGCTAAATTCCAGATCTGCCAAAGGTAATCCCTCATCTTGCATTTGCACGAGGCCAAACAAGTTTTTGCGGCTAGTTTCGATGGAATTGTTGATCTTGAGGATAGAAATCCGCGAGTTCATGACGGCTATTTCGTTTTGCTTCACATCAAAATCTGTAGTTTTCCCCTGTGCCATCAAGGCTTTGCTCTGCTCCCAAATTCTGTTTTGAATCTGAAAATTCTCCTGGAGCGACTTGAGCTGACGTTCGGCATTCAAGACATCCAGATATGCTGTGAAAACACTATAGGCATAACTGCTGAGGTTGCTATCTCTGCGGATCAGGGCAGTTTCCTGATTGAGCTTGGCATAGCGGTAATTGTACCACGAGGGGTCATTGAGGCTAATGGACTTGCTCACCGAGAAGTTCAGGGAACTGTTTACATCCATGGGATCATAGAGTTTTTTGACGGTATTAAAGTTTACGCCTGCTTCAGGTAAGAGATTCCATTTTGCGGTATTGAGATTGGAAACAGAACTTTGGAACGTGAGTTCTGTCTTTTGTGTATTGAAGCTACTCTTCATTCCATGATCGATCAATTCATCAAGGCTATACTCTTTTGCCAGCAGTAAAGCCGGCACCAGCATCAACAAGAAAATGATTTTTTTCATACTTCCTCTGCACGAATATGTGGCATGTAAGCCGCTTTCTATATCTTATTACTTGTATACAGGGGAATCCCTGCACAATATATCAATTTTATGGGACGATTATCAGGTCTCAAATTTGACTAATTTTGTCAAGCTAATAGCTACTACAGCCAAAAACTTGCAGGTCAACCCGATCCAAGTTCTCCACCCGTAAGCCCAATCTCAGGAGATGCCCTCGTGACCCCCTCGTGATTCCCGGGTCCCACGAGGGGATCACGAGGGGAGTGCCTCGGCGTTAGCCGGACTATGTTCAGGTGCCGCTTGCATGTTTCTATTGACACATATCAGTTCGCTATTCACATTGCCCTTATGAGGAATATTGTAATCTTGGCGTGCCTACTACTATTGTGCGGATGCGACCTTTTTAAGGTACGCGATGCACAAGATCCGGCCAAACCGCCGGACTGGAATGACTTTTGTACTTCCTGGGAACTCAGCTTGCAAAACCTCCAATACAGCTATACGGACAGCCGCAACTTCGTAAAATACTCCAGCCTGTTTACCGAGAATTTTAGTTTTCACTTTGCGGCACAGGACGTTAATGATTATAATATCAATGGACAATGGAATTTAAACACCGAGCGCGATATGCTCTTTAGCCTGCAAAACGACGTCGAAGGTATGCAACTGGAGTTTCAGGTCAACAGCGGCAGCCAAGATCAGGTGCAAGCTACGGAAGCAATAATCTATCGCAGTTACATCTTACGGGTGTTAAAAGGCTCCGGTGAAACAATATACAAAGGCGATATCGAATTACACTTCCGCCAAGTAAATGGTATCTGGCGGATTTATAAATGGTATGATTATCGAAATAGCCTATCACCTACCTGGGGAAAACTGAAGTATGACTACTATTCGTAAACAAGCAATTCTAATACTCTTCAGTATGTTGCTGCTTAGTGCATGCACAAACCCCTTTCATCCCAAAATGTGGGACAATTCTTCGGATGTGCTGCGGAACCGGAGTCCCGAGGAAGTATTGAACACATTGGAACAGGCTTACTTGCAAAAGAATATAGATACCTACAGTGCTTTGTTGCATACGGATTTCCGCTTTTATCTGATCTCCAGTGAAACAAATCAGATCGGCATCGATGCTAATGGCGATGGAATCCGGGATGGTTATTGGGATCGGGACAAGGAACTGGAAATCACGAGGAATATATTTGAATATGGATCCAGCAATCCTGCTTATTCCGTTCCGGATGCAATCGCTCTGCGACTGAACGTTCCTCCCCAGGAAATCTGGGAGGTCGATATGCGCGAAGGTCATGAAAGCTGGGTCATCATTCCCTGTACATTTACGCTCAGCATGTCTATCAACAACGGGAGCGGCACCCTCTCCGCCACAGGTACAGCAAGGTTTTATCTGGCACCCTTCAACAACTCCTGGTACATCATGGAATGGTGGGACGAATCGAATTTATAGAAAAATACAAACGAATTATGGCCATCGACTTTGGCACCAAAAGGATCGGGATTGCACTCTCTGATCCTTTACATTTATTTGCCAAGCCCTTTACTACGCTCTCCAATACCTCAATTCCGGAAGTCATAGCTGCCTTGAAAGTGATTATCACAGAGCAACAGGTAGCAGCAATAGTGCTGGGTATTCCCTACAGTTTGGAGGGCGAGATTACCGCCAAGACCGAGGAAGTATTTATCTTTCGCACCACCCTCGCCGAAGCCATGGATATCCCTTTGTACGAATGGAACGAAAGCCTTTCCACCGTGGAAGCAAACAACAACCTGAAAAAGATGGGCTATGGCTGGAAAGAGGCACGGGAACACATTGATGCTATGGCAGCCTGTATGATCTTGAAAAGTTTTATGGAATCTAATATATGAAGTCTATACACAAAATATTGATAGCTCTAACCGCCATGAGTATAGTAGCAATCGCTGTACTGGCATGGCTGATCTTTGCTCCGATGACCTCCGAAACACGGATGTTGCACGTTCGTAGAGGAGATAATGCCCGCATCATTGCAAATAAATTGTATGATCTGGGTTTGATCCGTAACCGTTTTATCTTTGTGCAATTGGTCAAGCTCAGCGGTTCAGATCGTTTTCTGAAAGCCGGATCCTATGTCTTTGAAGGCAATGCCGGCATGCTGGAAGCAGTAAAGCGTTTGCGTCAAGGTAAAAGCACCGGCATCAACATCACTTTTCCGGAAGGCCTGTCCCTCTATCGTACTTTACGTTTGATCGACCAAAGTGGCCTGGCAAAATATGACAGCCTCTACAAAGTGGCAACTGATACTGCATTTGTGCGCCGGCATATCGGGCTACCGCTTTCCAGTGTGGAAGGATTTCTCTATCCGGAGACCTATCGCTTTGATATCGATGCCAGTCCGGATTCTATCCTCGTCTTGATGATCACGGAGTTTCAGCGCCGTACCAAAGCGGCAGGGTATAGCATCAGCGATACCACAGATTTTTATCAAACCTTGATTCTGGCATCGATCGTGGAAAAAGAAGCCGGCAGCAGAGAAGAAATGCCGCAGATTGCCGGAGTCTTTCATAATCGTTTGCGCCTTGGGATGAAGATGGAATCTTGCCCCACTGTGGACTATGTGTTAGAGCGGAAAGGTATTCGCAAAGTCGTGCTTAGCTATCGGGATACCGGCACTCCATCTCCATACAATACTTATCTGGTGGCGGGTTTACCTCCCACTCCGATCTGTAATCCCTCGCTATCAGCGCTACAAGCGGCGTCTGCCCCTCAAAAGCACAGTTACCTCTATTTCTTTGCAGATCGTCAAGGGAATAATGTGTTTTCCGGCAGTTATGAAGAACACCTGGCAAAGCAGCGGAGCTATCGCAAAGGATCTTGACACATCCGTAGTAGTAGTGTGTGCTACATGTCCGAATTGTAAAAGAGTTTCTGGAAAATTTATACCCGATATTGGAGATATTATGAAAAGACTATCTATTATCCTGATAATGTTGGCAGCTTTAGGAATCTGCTTCGCGGCAGAATATCATATTGTATTAACATGGGACGAAATGGAAGGAGAACTCAATGGTGTCTTGACCGGTGTGATCGCCGGAAATAGTGCCTCGGTATCAGGTGTCGCAGCTTCCAGCGCCATGGATGGCAAATTCCGGTCCTTGGGAGAGACTATGGCCCTGGGAAGTGTACAGAGATTTGATATTAATGTTACCGAGGGTTACTTCAGCTTTTGGATCAGGGACAAATTTGTGGATGATGATATCAATCCTGATGGGGATTTGATTCGCAGGTCCCAACCCAAGATTGAAGTCTTTCGTGGTACAAAGCTATTGCGTGGTTTCAGTATTGAAAAGGGCAATGGCCTTACCTGTAAAGTATTTAGCCTTGATGCTGCCTCCGGAGCTATAGATCCGGAGATCCGGTTTTATCCACGCACAAAGATGATTTTGGCGATGGTAGTGGATGCGCTTAATGGCAAGCCTGTTCCCGATGCGACAGTAGAAATCAGCGGTGGTGAAGAGCGGTTTCCGTCCTTTGCAACCGATAGCATGGGTTATGCGGCATTTCCGGTGGAAATTGGTGCTTACAACATGAATATCTCACTTCCCGGCTACATCCGAACCAGCTTTCCAGTGGAGATGAACTTTGATGAAAACCCTCATGAATATGTAATTGCCCTGGCTCCGGAAACGCGTGAATATCGGATAGTATTGACTTGGGGTTCGCGTCCGGCAGATCTGGATGCCCATCTTCTGGGACCGACTCCGGAAGGATCTTCGTTTCATATTTGGTACCGAAATAGAGTTCTGATCGGTGGAAAAGATTTCTTGGATCGGGATAAAACCACGGGCTATGGACCAGAAACTATCACAATCTACAAACCAGCCATCGGGGAATATCTGTATGCTGTGCACGATTATTCAAACCGTCGCAATAGCAGTTCCAAAGCTCTCTCACGTAGTGATGCCACGGTTCAGATCTATGCCGAAAACAGGTTATTGAAGACTTTTAAAGTGCCAAAAGATCATCCTGGAAATATGTGGCAAGTTTTTAAGATTGACAAAAATCACGTAATCAATCCTATTAACTCTGTGACATGGATTCAAGATGAACAAAAGATGCAATAAAACAATGGAGGAAATGATGAAAACAACAAAGATTGTTATGGCCCTGTTCATTACATTTTTGCTGATATCCTTGATCGGATGTGGCGGAAATAAAACTGCTGCGAAACCCTCTGGAGAAACTATCTATCGTCCCACCTGGTGGTTTAGCCAAACTGACGAAGCCTATGTATGCACTTACGGTCAAGCTACGAAAGTGAGTGAAACCGTCTCTATGGATGCAGCTAAGGCAAACGCACTCTTGGAAGCAGCTCAATTTGTCGAAACCGAAGTCAAAGGCATGATCAAAAACTATGAAGAAGAAGCCGGCGTCAAAGACCCTCAAGTGCTTGCCCTATCTCAGAAAGTGGTCAAGGCTATATCTTCAGCTCGTTTTAGCGGCGTAATGCCTGGCCTGATGGAAACACGCATCGTCGAAGAAGAAGGCGGAAAACGTTTTAAGACTTGGATTCAAATGCGGATTCCCAAGAAAGAAATCAACAAGAACATGGCAAACCAGATCCGTAATGAAGAAGCTCTTTACAATCAATTCAAAGCTTCGCAAGCTTTCCAGGAATTGGATGCCAATACAAAGTAAATATAGCTGAAGACCCGCCACAGGCGGATCACATAAAACTGTTAGGGCCGTCATTACGACGGCCTTTTTCTTGCCCGGATCGCAGACCTTCGTATCTGCGTACGACACGAACACTTTATAAGAAGCAATAGATGTCATTTTGCGTAAACACAACTGTCCCGCTTTATGGGAGGGATTTATGTTCGGTTCACATACAACTCATCAATATGAATACATAAAGGGAGTCCTTGCAAATGTGGGGGGGGATTTGAGATTTCAGAATTGTAGGCAAAAAAAATGGCATCCCGTAGGGGAATCGAACCCCTGTTGCGTGACTGAGAATCACGAGTCCTAGGCCACTAGACGAACAGGACGCATTAAAAAAAGCTCTTAGTAATAAAGTGGCGACCCCTAGGGGAGTCGAACCCCTCTTGCAAGAATGAAAATCTTGAGTCCTAACCGATAGACGAAGGGGTCGCAAACTTTTATGGTGATCCAGGTTGGACTCGAACCAACGACTCTCTACTTAAAAGGCAGATACTCTACCACTGAGTTACTGGACCAGCATTTACTAAGTTTAGCCAAAAAAAGGCAGGCACGAATTTTGTCAAGAAAAAAGAGGATAAGGGCATAGAACAAATGCGATATATCACTGTTTCTATGGTCCCTTCAGTACCTCTGAAAGGCTGATCTATTCTTTGTTTACAAACAATTTGATGGGTTGGCTCTTGCCCCGGATCTCCAGCTCATGAAAGAAATCAAAATTGCTCGCAGTTACATCGCTGCAACGTGAAAGAGTTGCCTCTGAGACCAAAATATGGTCATGAGGAGCGAGCTTTTCGATGCGGGATGCAGTATTAACGGGATCTCCGATAATGGTGAGGTCTTTGCGGTCGCTAGTACCGATATCGCCTTTGAGGACGATACCACTGTTGATCCCGATGCGGATATGAATCTCTTGTTCGTTGTTTTCCCTACGGAGTCTATTCATTTCCGGTAAGCCGTAAGAGATGATTTTGAGTGCGCTGTTGATGGCATCATTGGCGTCGGCAAAAACAGCCATGATGGCATCACCGATAAATTTGTCGATATCACCCAAGCTTTCCTTGGTGATCACTTCGCAGATGCCAAAGAGATCATTCAGCATTTGAATCACTTGCCCGGGGTTATGATGCTCCGAGAACCGGGTAAATTGCACGATATCGAGGTACATCACAGTGACATCGACCAGGTGGGGATCAAAGCTGGTATGCTCACTGTGGAGCCGCATGATCACTTCTGTCATAGTCTGCTCTGATACGTATTTCTTGATCAGGGCATTAAATTTCTCTTGCAGGATGCGATAGTCTTCATGCACGCTGGCATCGCGAAACACCTCAATGGCTCCCACGATGTTGCCTTCAGCATCCCGGACCGGTGAGATGTGTGTCTCGACCGGAAAGCGTTTCCCATTTTTATGCTTGGGATAGACTTTATAGCCGTTTTCGATACCCGTGGTCATGACTTCCACAATGGGACAGGCATTTCTGCAGAGGAGAGTGCCATTGGCATCAATATGATTGAGGATACCTTCCGAACAGCGATGGCCTCTTACCTCATCCGCAGTGTAGCCGGTGAGCTTTTCGGCTCCCTTGTTCCAAAACACAATCTTGCGTTCACGATCTACGATGTACACGCCATCATAGATACTGTCGAAAGTCAGATGGAACAGTTTATCATCTGCAGTGAAGTCCATAACGTGCTCACTCATTTATTTCTTCAGTTGATCCCGAATATCTTCTAACAGCGCTTTTGATTTGGATTCTGCAGTCCAGATAAAGCTCCCTGTCTCGCAAGGAAATTCTCCGCATTCGGCACAGGTACGATATCCTTTTCCATCTGCACAGGCGCGTATTGTACACTCTGCACAAAAGCCGATCTTGCGTCCATCTGCCATACATCCGTCACAGTCCAGATCTTCCAGGGCGATTTCTTTCTTAAAGCTCGCTTTGTAGTTTTCGGCCAGCACTTGCTTGAGGACTAAGTCTCCTGTTTGGGTGGAGATAAAGGCGTCACATTTGGCGCAATCTATTCCACATGGTCCCATATGTTTACTCATAAAAACCTCGTTCTTGAGAATGTTACTTACGCAGTTCTTCAATGTTCAGCTTTGCGGCTGGAACTGCATCATATAAAAACTGATTGGTAGGACAGGGGAAATCTGCACATTGCGAGCAGTTCTCATAGCCTTTGGCTACGACACAAGCGCGGATAGGGCATTGCTCGGTCCATGAAAAACGCTTACCGGTGCTCATGCACCCTTCGCAATTAATGTCTTCGGCTTTGATCTCGGCATGATAATTGGTAGACCAACGCTTTGCGATATCCGCTTTCTGTTCAGGATCATTGCTGATAGTCGCCAGGTAACATTCACAGGTGGGGCAATCCAAGCCACATGCGGATAATAACTTTGCCATTATATACTCCTTGTATGTAAATAGGTTTCTAAACTTGCAAGGCTACGCTCTGCGAGCGCTTCCCGTTTCTTCTTTTTATCCCGGATTGTGTTCTCCAGCTCCGGGAGCAGTCCGAAGTTTGCATTCACAGGCTGCATCCGCTTTGCTTCGGTATCCAGTAAGCGGCGTTGCAACTGTCCCAGTATCGTTTCGGGTGGTAAAATCTCGATCTCTCCACAGATGATCATGGCGATCATCATCCCGGAAGCGATGGATTCGACATAGCCCTCGACTCCGCTTAACTGTCCCGCCACATAGATATCGGGATCGGCTTTTAAACTGAAATCTTGGTTAAAGACCTTGGGCGCATCGAGAAAGGAATTACGATGGATGGAGCCATAGCGCAGGAACTCGGCATTTTCCAGCCCCGGAATCATGCGGAAGATGCGCTTTTGTTCCGGATAGCGCAGCATGGTCTGGCAGCCTACGATGTTATAAGCAGTGCGATCGGCATTTTCCGCTCGTAATTGCATCACACCATAAGGTTTTCTGCCGGTTTTGGGATCTTCCAACCCCATGGGACGCATCACTCCATGACGCAGGGTGTCAACTCCCCGACGGGCGATTTCCTCGACCGGGATGCAGTTCTCATAAAAGGAAAAGTCCACTTTCTGGAAAAACTTGTCTTCAAACTCGTGAGCTTCGTGCTTTTCACCACTGCTCAAGGCTTCCACGAATTCTAGATAATCCGTCTTTTCAAACGGGCTATTCAGATAATCCGGCTCACCTTTGTCGTAGCGGTCTTTACTGTATATTTTGGAAAAATCTATACTATCCGTGCTCACAATCGGGGCGATGGCATCAAAGAAATAGAGATGATTTGCGCCAATTAGCGCTCGGATCGATTCCATAATGGCATCCGAGGAGAGAGGTCCGGTGGCGATGATCGTTTTTCCTGCCGGCAGTGCACTCACTTCCTCTGTGATATAACTGATAGATGGGTGGGCTGTAATGATTTCGGTAACGCGCTGGGCAAAGAGCAGGCGATCCACTGCCAGGGCATGTCCGGCGGCAACGCTGCATTCCGCGGCGATACCCAGGAGCAGGCAGCCCATACGATTGATCTCCCCTTTCAAGAGCCCGGCACCGGTATCCAGACGGGTGGATTTGAGCGAATTGCTACACACCAATTCTGCACAGAAACCGGTCTCATGCGCCTCTGTAGTCACAGTGGGACGCATCTCAAAGAGATTGACTTTCCAGCCCCGTGCTGCAAATTGCAGAGCAGCTTCCGAACCGGCAAGACCGGCTCCAATAATGTTAATAGTGTTTTCATTCATAGAAAGTCAGTATATCCACTACAGCCATATTTTGTCAAATGCAAAATTCAGTACGGGAGAGGGGGAAAATCGTACTTGACCAAAATAGTGAAGTGTATAAAGTACTATTGTAGGACTTGAACGCAATAAAACCGGGCATAGTGCCTGCGATATACCAGATCTGGCATGTTATCATCCACAAACGTCGATGGAGGCAAGATGAAAAAAGTATGTTTGGCAGTACTTCTAACCTTGATATGGCTTAGCTGCCAGGCAACTGAATTCATGATTGGTGCATACGCGCAGTATGATCTCTGGAATCCCGGCGCCGGGACGAATATTAGCACACTGAAAACCAAGCTCTTAGATGGTCATTTCAATGCTGTAAAAATGTCGATCAAAGATCAAGACCTCAATGGACTTGGTACCGCCTTAACAGTTTTGGGAAGTGACGTGAAAACCATTTTGGAAGACCGATATTGGGATCCTTCATCCGGTCAGGTGGGCATCCACAGCCTCACATATGGCAACTATCTGAAACTGGAAGCAGAGTATATGTACCGCTATATTGATGATCTTACCCCTCCGGATGACACCCTGTTTACGTTTATTGTGGATGATCTCACTACCGCTCTGGATCCCACCGGCTTGGGAGACGTGTACAACTATGTATTTGCCCATGCTCCTTCCTGCGGAAAACGAAGAGGCCCCGGAAACCATTCCAACCAATATACGTGGGAATGTGATGAGGCTTTGGGTCACAAACCGGGCTTGGCATTATCTAATCCCAGATTTCGCTGGAGAATACCCGGACATACCTATCCGCGGTCAATCGGGTATGATCTGAAATTCCTCCCATCCGACATAAAAAACAACAAGCTTTACTTCACAGTTGCCATGAAGTATAGCGACCTCACAGTGGGGGCGGAAGTCGCTACCATCAAGCTCAAAGTACTGAAGGGTATTGCAAGTAAACACGAATTCATGGACTACACCAAAGACGCAGCCAACTACATAGAACTTGATCTGCATCCTGTGAATCCGGAAGTAGGAACTACAATTTATAACAATAAATATAGCAGCGTCCCCAGAGATGCAGATCAAGATGGCAATAATCTACTGTTTGAATACTACATAGAGTTTCCCAGTGCTTCATCCAGCGATCTGCTACGCAAAGATGGAGCTGGAGATTTCTTCCTTCACATCAATCCCGAAATCTATTGGCATGGAAATGGACGGATGGAACTGGACTACATAGTGCTGGAAGATGAATACCATCGCCAAGCGGGATTGAGTAAATCCGGCAGCAACGTGTTCACTATGTTGGAAACCAGAATGAATCAAATCCTAGCGCAGCCAAACAGCGACAATATAATCTATCATTACACCAAAGATGAGCCCTTCCAAGGCCAATTTGCGATGTATGATCAAGTGGAAAGCTATCTGGAAAATGTGTACGGATCGGAAGACAGTCCGCAGTTGCTAACTGCAATAAACCTGGAGGGAGCGCGGATAACAAAACCCAACGGCAACATTTATGAACACTACTTGAATTTCCTCGCACAGGCAAAGCCCCGAGCCATAGCAGTAGATGCCTACCCGCTTGCAGAATGGGGCTCGACAGACTTAATCCGCTGGAATAACGATTCTGATCCCCTTTCTGTACAGAAAAGAATAGACCGGATTGTAACTAAGACATATAAGAGTCTTGCCCAAGCCGTGAGATTGAACCAGGACTTGTCTGTAAGAGAAACCGAGATTATTTACATACCTCAAACATTCGGGGAGTATGTCCCCGATACTGCAAATGGCGTTCTGCAGTGGAGATATTTCAAACCTCCCCGGAGTATGAATAAATGCCTCCAACTGCTACCGCTCTGCTATTCAGCCGATGGAATCTTGGATTTTGCGCTGCTCGCAGGGACGTACCCGTATGGAGCGAGCCCTGCGCAATATTACAGACTGGCACCTCTGATGCACGGATCCCACTATACCGGGATCCACGCTCCCGAGGATGATTCTGCCTTTGAACATCTGAGCGTAGCCAATCAAAAGATTGCGGTTTATGGGCCATACTTGAGCCAGCAGAATTGGAAAGATGCTGACTGCTTGATGACATCCGGTGGCACTGAGGGAGTAAACCTGAGCCCCTATTTTTTGCAGGATCTGAGAGTGCATGATCCGCATACATCAGCGCCGTCAGGGAGTGCTCCAACTCCCTATTACAATGGCTACGTCCAGTGCGGATACTACAGTGATGATCAGTTATCCCCCAGTTTTATGCTGGTCAACCGCCGCGCAGTTTTCAGAACAGGTGGAGATAACTCCGTAGTTCAACTTCCCGTAGATGACAGCTTCATTGACGCCGATAGCCAAACCGTGATTTTTGTACCGTCTCTCGGAGCTGAAGCTATATTTGGGTCCCACATCGGGTTGTATGATCCATTTGATGGGCAGATATATAGACCAGAAGACACGCAAATCAGAATTGATATCAATCCCGGTGATGGTAAACTGCTGGAAATGTGTGGAACCCTTCCCCCGGATGTATCGGTAAACTGTGTGCTCTCCGGCAAAGCGGTATTAGAAGGCAAGATCACTATTAAACCGGGGATCAATGTAACATTCACAAATGCTACCAGAATCAAGAAGAATGCATCGATCTATATTGGAGACGGAGCTTCCTTGAGTTTGGGTGATAAGGTCGTAGTGGAAGAGGGAGTCCGTATCTTTGTCGCTCCGACAGGCATTCTGAGCGCTGAATGTGACTGGGGTCAAGGATCAGTAATCCATGTCACAGAGGGTATGGAGTCCAATTGATGCTAGCCAATTGAATCAATCTGCAATCTAACCGGCTCATCCGGTCAGTGAATCCTGTTTTTTCCACTGGCTTTCTTAGGCCTTGCTTTATGAGATGTGGCTATGATGTGGCTATGCCGCCCTATGAATCATGGGGCGGCATAGCCACATCATAGCCACAACTAAGTAAGGAAGATGAGAGTATAGAATGTAGAGCAGCACGCCGATGCTTCGGAACTCACCATTTCGGATCGCAGATCTTCGTATCTGCGTAAGCATGTGTAGAGCCAGGTTTGCTCATCGACACAGGAATGTGTCGAAATCCGGCGACTCCTGTGCAGGCTATGGTGACAACGCTAAAATACTATTGGCAGATTACCCGAAGCAGGTCGGGTGCCACGCTGTAGAGCAGCAGTTCATCCCGGTTTTTGGCAGAGACGATCTGGAGGGCGTGGGGCAGTCCGGAGAGGCTTTTTCCGGACGGCAGGCAGAGCGATGGCATGCCACAGTAGGTCCAGGGCAGGCTCATAAGTGGATTTCCTGTGGACTCCAATCCTTCGGGGGGAAGGCTGGTAGTGGCAGGACTGAGCCAGGCGCTGATATTGTGAGTGGTGGTAAAATTGTCGATGTGTGCCCGATAGGCATCCATTTTCGCCAGATTCATCCGATAATCATGATCCGTGACGGCAGATCCCGTATGGTAAAGTGCGATGGACTGAGGAGCATAGAGGTGATCGAACTGGGGGAAAAGCTTCATGTGATTGATGGCAAATTCCCGGGCAATGATTAGCCGGTGCGAATTATTAATCTCCGCAATATCATGAAACATGGAAGTTACTACGACGTGCATCCCTGCATCTTGGAGTCGTTCGATAGTAGCATTAAAATGTGCGCGTACCACGTCTTCGCATTGATCCAGATATTCATCAGATGGAACAGCAAAACGCAATCCTGCGGTTGAAGCAGCTTCCGGATTCCAGTCCTCGATCAAAACCTTGGATACACTGATGATCTCCTCCAATTCCTTGGCAAAATAGCCGATAGTATCGACAGATTGGGCAAAGGGGAAGACTCCGTCCATCGGGATCCTGCCCAGGCTGGGCTTGAAGCCGATCACACCACAATAGGCAGCGGGACGGATGACAGAGGCAATGGTCTGCGTTCCCAGTGCAATGGGGCAAATATCGGCAGCTACGGCAGCGGCAGAACCGCTGGAAGATCCGCCGGGAGTATGACCGGGGAAGAGGGGATTGGTGGTCGGGCCCGGTTGAAAATAGGCAAATTCGGTACTGACTGTTTTACCCAGGACAATGGCACCTTGAGCTTTGAGCCGGGTCACGGAGCTGGCCTCGAGACCGGCAAAGACCTGATGCGGCAAATGTGATCCGGCTCGGGTGGGAAGTCCGTGTACATTATAGAGGTCTTTGATCCCCACACCGTATCCATCCAAAAGCAATGGCGATTCGGAGTTCACCGGACGCTCGTTGATATCGTCCAGAATACGCTCTGCTTTTTCCGGTTCCGGCAGTAGTGCATGCACATCACGATCGAGTTCAATAATCTGCTCGCACAGTACCGAGATATAATCTGCCAAATCGCGGTCGGGAGCGATGGCTTTGAGATTGATTTTGGGGCCAAGCATATCAACAGATTCCTTCTTCTTTCAAGTTTTGGATTTCATCCGCGCTCATGCCCAAAATCGTGCTAAACACTTCGTAATTGTGTTCGCCGATCTCCGGGATGGGAGGACGGGTGGGCTCTTCTGCCAAAGTACTCATTTTGATGGGGTTACCGGCAATCTTGATAGTTCCTGCCAGCTTGTCTTCTACCTCTACGATCATATTGCGGGCGAGAATCTGTTCGTTTTCCATCACTTTCTGAACGTTGTTGATGGGGGCACAGGGGATGCCATGATTCTCGAGGATCCGGAGCCAATGCTCTGATGGCTCTGTGGCAAAAAGCGGATTCAGCAGGTCGTTTAACTCGCTGAGATTGTCACAACGCAGTTTATTGGAACTGAAGCGGGGGTCCAGTCCCAGATCCGGTTGCTTCATAGCTGTACAAAAGCTCTCCCACAGAGAGTCGTTACCAACGGCGATCACAAAGAAGTCGTCCAGCGCTTCATAAGCTTGGAAGGGCGCGATTGTAGGATGCCGATTCCCGATCGGGGTGGGGTTGGTCCCCTCGGACTGGTAACGCACCAGCGCATTTTCGAGGATGGCAACCTGGCAATCCAGCATGGAGACATCGATCTTCTGCCCCAGTCCGGTCTTTTCCCGTTGATAGAGCGCGGCATTGATTCCGATAGCTGTAAACAGGGAAGCCGTGATATCACCCAGAGACATTCCGACCCGTGTGGGGGCGCATTCCGGCCAGCCAGTGATGCTCATCACGCCACCCAGGGCTTGAGCCAGGATGTCGTAGGCAGGTCTGGTGGAATAGGGACCGCTATGCCCAAAGCCGGAAGAGGCGGCATAGATGAGGCGGGGATTGATCTCTTTGAGGGCTTCATAGCCCAAGCCCAGTTTTTCCATAGTGCCGGGGCGATAGTTTTCGACTATTACATCGCACTCTTTGACGAGGTCCCGCAGGATGTCTTTTCCCTTTTGGCTTTTCAGGTTCAGGGAGATGCTCTTTTTCCCACGGTTAATACTCAGAAAATAGAGGCTGCGTTTGTTGATAAAGGGGCCAAAGGCACGGGAGTCGTCACCACTGCCGGGGATTTCGACCTTGATGATTTCGGCACCAAGGTCTGCCATTATCATCGTGCAAAAAGGACCTGCCAGAACTCTGGTGAGGTCCAATACACGAATGTTTTCCAAAGGTTTTTGCATCTATTGCTCCCTGTGCTTTTTATATGCCATGGCTACCTTTTCTGCCGTGATAGGCATGCTGCGGATGCGAATACCCAGGGCATTCTCCACGGCATTGGCAATCATCGGTGCTGCCGGCAACATCGTGTGCTCTCCTACTCCCCGGGCTCCATAGGGGCCATCGGGCTGAGGAACTTCGATGATGATCGGGATGATCTCGTCCGGGACATCCATAGCTGTCGGAATCTTGTAATCTGTAAAATTGGGGTTGAGCAGCCTGCCTTTGTCGTCGTAACGCATGTCTTCATAAAGCACGGTTGCCAGTCCCTGCAGGAGTCCGCCGGTGATCTGACCTTTGATCAGGTCCGGGTTCAGGGCTTTTCCGGCGTCGATGGCTTCGGCTGCTTTCAGGACTTTCATCTTTCCCGTGTCTTTATCGATCTCGAGGATCAAGGCACCGGCACCAACGGTATAATGGACGTTAGGGTGTCCGCCCTGACTGGTGTCGGGATCTCCGCTGGCGGAAGAGAATTCCGGCATAAACATGCCTCTGCCATTGATGGGACCTCCCCGATAACTGCCATCTTTGGTGGCTATGCCTTCTACGACAAAGCTCCGCAAGGGTAGATTGAACGAGGCTTGATTGTGGCATTTTACTGCTTCATCTTCGAGATAGAGACTGTCCTGGGACATGTGATAGACGCGTTCCACCAATGCCAGGATCTGGTCCCGGGCATCGATGGCGGCTTTTTTGACGGCATTACCGCTGCTCCAAGTGATGTGGGATGCCACGGTCTGCCATTCGTAGGGGTTACGATCGGTATCCGGAGTTTCGACCCGGATCTTGGAGGGATCTACACCCAATACTTCGGCGGCGATCTGAGCCATCACGGTCTGATAACCCTGGCCGATATCCATGCCGGAGATGATGAGATTGATGCTGGCATCCTCATTGAACTTTAAAAAGGCAGATGATGAGGCATTAGGTGGCATGGCAGGAGCTTTCCAAAAGAGCGAGAAACCCTTGCCTATTACTTTGTTGGGATCCGTACTCTTGTATTCTTTGTCCCACTCGATGGCCTTGGTAACTTTATCGATGGCTTCCAACAGTCCGTTGGGGTTCATTGCTGCACCATAGGCAGTTTTGTCCCCTTCGAGAATGGCATTCTTGCGGCGGAATTCGATCTCGTCCATGCCAATCTGTCTGGCGATAGTGGTGATATGAGATTCCAGTCCAAAGAGCATTTCGGAATAACCAAATCCACGGTATGCACCGCCGGGCGGGAGATTGGTGTAGATACATACGGAATCTATCGACACATTGGGGATGCGATAGGGTCCGATGGCGGAGAGTCCCACAGCATTGACGACATTGGCACCATATTCCACATAAGCACCGGCATCCCAATAAATCTTGTGATCGAGGGCGGTGATAGTGCCGTCTTTTTTGACGCCTAGTTTCAGCTTGGCGACTACGCCAAGACGCTGATAAGTATTGATAAATTCTTGTTCCCGAGTCCAACGCAGTTTCACGGCATAACCGCGCAGTTTGGTCGCCAGAGCAGCTGGCAGGATTTCCATCGTGACGCCGGCCTTTCCGCCAAAACCACCGCCTACGTGGGGAGTGATGACGCGGATGTCCTTTTGACTGAGCCCCATCGGAGCCAAGGCTTCGGCAAAGAGATTGCGCTGGGTGTGAGGAGACTGGGAAGAGCTCCAGACAGTCAAGCGTCCGGAGTAGTCGAACTTTCCGATGGCGACATGGGTTTCGATGGCGCAATGGGCATAACGGGGGACTTCGTAAGTTTCTTCATAGATGTGGTCTGCTTCGGCAAAGCCGTTTTCCAAGTCGCCACGGCGGGTTTTACGCCAGTGTGCCACATTGGTGCCGGGTTTGGGGAAAAACCACGGGACATGGGGATAATCCCCCAAATCCGGATGTAAGATCGTGGCACCCTCGGCAAGAGCTTCCATTTGGTCTAAAACTGCGGGAAGTTCCTGGTATTCGACCTTGACCAGTTCCGCGCCCATTTTGGCTATTTGAGGTGTTCTGGCCACCACGGCTGCGACTTGCTCGCCATAAAAGCGGACTTTATCCTGGGCAAAGATGTAGCGGTCTTTCATATAGAGGCCAAACTTGTAGGGGAAGTCCTTACCGGTGAATACTTTGACGACTCCTTCGAGCTTTTCAGCTTCACTGGTGTCGATATTCAGGATCAGGGCATGAGCTACAGTACTGGAGACGATTTCGGCATACAGGAGGTTGGCACCAAAGTCGATATCATCCGTATAAACTGCAGCACCGGAGATCTTTTCTCTGCCATCGATGCGGGTGATGGATTTGCCTATGTAACGATAGTCCGTCATTTCTTTGTCTCCTTGCTGGCCTTGAGGATGGCATCAAAGATCGGCTGATATCCCGTGCATCTGCACAGATTGCCGGAAAGTGCTTCTTTGATCTCTTCCAGATTAGGATGGGGATTGCTTTTCAGCAGTTCCGTGGCGGAAATGATGACGCCGGGTGCACAATATCCACATTGAAAGGAATTGAACTCGATGAATGCTTCTTGTAAGATACTGAGCTGATCACCGGAGATTCCCTCCAGGGTTGTGATGTGTTGACCTTCGCATTCGATAGCAAAGATCAGGCAGCTGCGTACGCTCTTGCCATCGATCAGGACGGCACAAGCACCGCAATCACCACGATCACAGCCGCATTTAGGGCTTTTCATCCCCAGCTTGTCGCGCAGGACGTCCAGAAGGGTCTCACAAGGCTCTACATCTATAGTGCGGGTTTCGTTGTTAAGAGTTAATTTTACTTTTGCCATATTATCCTCCCAAGATCTCAGCGCTGTCAAATTCTGCACCGTTCAAACGCTGTTCCACAGCCTTGAGTCCACGTTCCAGCATTACTTCACAGATGTGCAGACGATATTCTTTGCTGGAGCGGATATCCGTGATCGGATGCACAGTGTCCTGCACCATTGCTTTGGCAGAGCTTATCAGCTCGGCAGTGAGAACTTTCCCATTGAGGACTGCTTCGATAGCACGAGCCCGAAATGGTATCGGTCCTACTGCACAATATGCCAAACGATATTGCAGGTCGGATGTAATCAGCACACCCAGTCCGGCTTGAGCAAGGTCTTCACCCCGATAGCGTCCCTGCTTTAGGTATATCCCTGAATGCTTCACTGCTGGAGCGGTGATGCTGATTCCGAGCATGATCTCGGTTCCCAAGCAAGCTGTTTTGCGGGGGGAGATAAACCAATCGTGGATAGAAATCTCTCGGGTTCCGGAGGAGGAAGCCACATGCACGATAGCATCGTAACACAATAGTGCAGGCGCAACATCCAAGGATGGAACAGCGGAGCAGATGTTTCCTGCCAGCGTGGCACGATTACGGATTCCGACGGATGCTACGGAGCGTGCAGCTTCCCATAACATCGGATACGCCTTGCGCAGATCTGCATGATTGACTATATCACTAAATGTGGTACTGGCATTCAGATAAAGCGCTTTGGGAGAAACCCGGGAACCCGGGAAGTCTGTGACTCGCTTAACATCGATCACTACAGGAGGTGTAGCCATGTTTTCCTTGATATGGACGGCCAGATCGGTACCTCCAGCCAGCAGTCGGGCATCACCTTTGTACTGGTCCAGCAGGCTCAGAGCCTCGGCAAGAGTCCCCGGCCTGAAATATTCAAAGCTGTGTGAGAATGCCATTAGGGCTCCATTGCCACTATGCGGCACATCGAGGATTCAAGCTCGATCCCTCTTAAGGGGAAGAGTCCGATCCAAACCCGTTTGTTGCTCAGTTTTGCAATCTCGCCACCCAGGTTCTCGGCATGCACCAGCTTTTGGGGGAAGAGTTTGAGGTGCATCACTTGATAAAATTCTTCGGTAGGGAACATCTCATCCCAGCTCTGGCCATAGGTTTCCATCAGCTTTTTGTCTGCTTCCACAAATGCTTTGGGATGCCAGGTGCGGATGATGGTGTTCATGGGGTGATCGGCAGAACCGCAATCTACTCCGATCCATTTGATCTGCATATCCAGAGCCCAGGTATGGAAATCCCGATTGGGACCGGGGTGTTTGACAAAATAGCGAATCTCGTCACTTTCCGGCTGATCCCAGGAGTATCTGTGATAGCCTGTGTTGATGATCAGGATATCACCTTTACGGATATCTGCCTTTTGCATCAGCAATTCCGGAGAATATAGATCATAATCACCCACGCTGTCCGAGATATCGACGACCACGCCGTTTCCTACCCATTCCTCGATAGGGACGTTACCGATCGTTCTGCCGCTGGCAAAGAAATGGATTTCACCATCGATATGAGTTCCCACGTGGTTACTGGTCTGGATGATCTGGCCGTTTGCACCCTGTCCTTGATGGGCACCGGCAAGGCGTTTGAAGTATTGAATCCCCAGAGGCATATAAGATGGCCAGGGGGGAGTGTGAATGCTGAGTCTTTGGGTGAGATCATAGATCTTGACTGTGCTCATGAGTTGCATAAAATCTTGTGAATTCATAATATCTCCTATAATATGTGGGCAAATTTTTCAAAAGCCTTGATAAAAGGCTCGATTGGTGCAGATACGACTCCCGCTCCGACCTGTCCGATGCCTGGATTCTTGTGAGCTACACCGGTGTCGATAAAGGGAGTCAGATTGTTATTGATTACTTTTACAACGTCGATTCCCAGCGGAGTACCACGGAAGTCCAAAGCCGGGATCTGATAATTTTGATGTTCGGACGCGCTAATCTCATACATCTGTTGCGTATAAGAGAGAGCGTCGGCAGCATTTCCGCCCACAAACTGGACGATTGCCGGTGCGGCGGCGATGGCAAAACCACCCCAGCCCACGGATTCTGTGATAGCACTATCGCCAATATCTGGATTGGCATCATCCTTTGTGTAGCCCGGGAAATAGAGCGCATCCGGAACCAGGGCTTTGCCGGTAAACCATTCATTGCCGGTGCCGGAGAGGCGGATGCCAAAGTCTGTGCCATTACGAGCCATACACGTGAGGATGCTGCTATGTTCGATTCCTGCTGCGGCATCCAAAATGCACTTTGCGGCAGGCATGGAAAGATTGAGGAAAAAGTGGTCGTTACCATTGATAAATTCCAGTGCTTTGGCAGATTCCTCCATAGAATCCGATGTACGCAGAATAGCAGGAGCTAACTGGCGGATCAGGAGCGATGTACCGGCACGGTTACGGTTGTGAACCTCGTCTCCCATGTGCAGCGCTTGAGCAATCAAACTTTTGAGATCGATCTTGCCGAGGGAGCGGATAGCTTTGTCCAGAATGGGGTAGAGGCTGTCCTGCATCCACTTCAGTTTGGATACTACTTCGGGGGAAAATGCGCCATAGCGGAGCACCTTTCCCAGCCCTTCATTCTGGGTGCAATAGGCATAATTGCCAGAGCTTTCGTTCTGCACGATAAACACCGGCATCGAAGCCGAGATGATCCCTGCCATGGGACCCACGGCGTTGTGTTCGTGACAGGGGGAATACTCGATCTCACCGGAGGCGGCCAGAGCTTCGGCAGCATCGGCATCGGGTGCCAAACCTTCATAGATCAAGGCGCCCATGATGGCACCACGCATCGGTCCACACATCCGTTCCCAAGTGATGGGAGGTCCGGCATGCAAAATCAGCTTGGAGTGCATTCCCGGGATCACTTTGAGGGCAATGTCCAAGCCCAAAAGCACGGGTGCACCGGCTTGAATAATATCGATAACTTTACGGTTGGCGATGTCGATCACATCCTGGCTGGCAGTTATGCGGTCCAACGCAGCGGAGGGCACAGCTGCCGGAGGAGACCATTTGACCTGAATGGCGGGAACGCCCTGCTTCACCAGATCTTGAGCAAACGATTCGAGTCCTATATTTACAACCTTGAGATCTGAAAAATCTTTCATTGTGAATTCCTTGAGACATAATTTATGACAGTGGCAGCCAAAGCAACCGCTTCGGCATTGCCGGTGCAAACCACTGCTCCCGCATCGCGGAGGGCAGTGACGACTTCCATCCTGTTTTGGGGATCCAAGTCCGTTCCGATCACGCTGGCAATCATCACGATACAGGTATCACGTTTGATCTGTTTGAGCACGGGGATCAGTTCCAGATGAGGCGCAGAGTGTGCTCCATAACCCAGTACCACATCAAAGAGTAATACTGCCACATCTTTGTGCTGTGCTTCCGCTTCCAACATCTTGAGACGCAAAGAATAATCTATCATCGGATGTGGTCTTCCCACGGTAAATTCATCGGCACCGACGTCGATAATGCTGTGTCCACTGCTATGCCACACGTCTGCCATGGTATTGGCAGCGTCGATCGGTGCATTGCTCTCACACGTGATACCGGTAGCGGCAGCAAATAGACCTTGAGCCTCAAAACACAGGGTTCCACCGGAGTAAAGTCCCCGCAAATACTTACGCAGTGGCGAGGTGGGCATCGGAAGCGTCGTTTCCGCTTTCAGCTCTGGAGGAGTTGCCGTGGCATCCGCTTTCCACAATTTATATGCCTGAACAGCAGTTTGCGTCAGACTTTCCGTAACATACAGATTGGGATATTCCGGTAAACTGCACTGCTTCAGGAAGTTTATCACTACCGGCTTTGTGGTTTTTTGAATTCTCTTCAAAAGCTGATCTATCACCCCCTGATGAGGCAACTTGGCGATCAAAACTATCACTTCCGTATCATTGTCCTGAATGAGATAATCTAAGCATTGCAGGAGCATTAGCCCACCGATTTCTGCCTTACCATCGCGTCCTCCGGTTCCAAAGGCTTGGGAGATTCCACCACCCAGGTTGTGGATTTCGCTGCTCACGGCCTGCAATCCGGTTCCGGCAGCAGAGACCATACCGATCTTGCCGCTCCGCACCACATTGGCAAATGCCAAAGGGACACCGTCTATAATTGCGGTTCCGCAGTCCGGTCCCATCATCAGTAAGCCGTTTGTGACGGCATATTGTTTCAGGCTTAGTTCCTGTTCCAGGGATACATTATCGGAAAAGAGCATGACGTGCAGCCCTGCTTCCAGAGCTTTCATCGCCTCCCGTGCGGCATATTTCCCCGCCACGGAGATCAAGGCCAGCTTGGCCTCCGGCAGCGCATCCAAGGCACCGGAGAGAGAACGGGCAGTCTTTTGACTATTGGCCCGATGTTCTCCCGGGATGCCGTGTTCGATCCAGTCCATAGCTGTGTTGATAGCCTGCTTGGCATCATCTGCGAGGTCTGCATGCACTGCGATATAAATCGCACCGGGTGTAGCATTTTGGAACTCTGCAGTCAGCATTCCGGTGGCTTCCAGGATGTCTTTGTTTTCTACGGTAGCCGTGATGGCAACTGCTTCGGTGACACCGGATAGCTTTCGCAATTCTTTGGAGATGAGCATCAGTTTGACGGAATCGAGATATTTGCCGTCCAAGATGTGAGTCTGAATAAACATATTACTTCCTATTTTACGACCAGGCACCTACGAAACCCAAAAGACTGTCTGCTCCGGAACTACTGCCGTGCATCAGGATCTTTTGAACTGCGGAGTGCAGGCCATTACTGTCGTTGTTCAAGGATTGTACCAAAGCCACAAAATCGCTATCGGCCCAACCCTGATAAGCATGATTTAGTAGCGTATTGACGATCAGATTGTTACCCAACGCAGCTTCAAACACAACCGTCCGGATATTTGAAAAATCGGCACCTTCGGAATATTCACGGGTTTTCAGGCCCAGTAATAAACCACACAGAAAATCGTCGCCGGCAGGACTGCTGCCTTTGCCACGTCCCTTGAATGATAAAGCTGTAGTAAGGTATTGTCCTTGTTGCCAATAATTCCATGCTGCTCTAAATTTCAGTTCTACAACCCGGTCAAAGATGCCGGAGCAGGACAATACTCCGGATAAAGTTACCAGCAGTGGATTGTCAATGATCTGCCGCAGGAGGAGAGCTTGCAAAGCTGAAACATCGAGAGCAGTGGGAAAGCTCTGACGGGCAGCGTGTTCAAAGGCAGATGCGGGATATATATGCCTCTCATCGAAATCCAGCTTGATCTGGTCATTGAGGATCAAAGAGGAATCTGGTGTACGTTCGATGCTGCGAATAGACGGGAGGTCAATCCCTTCGAGATGAACACTCAGAGCGGTCCTGGGATCGCTGAAAGTATGCAGGGAGATCAAAGACTCTTGATGCAGAAAATTTACAGTTCTCTCATATCGAGAATGCACTGCATCTATTCTGGCACAAGGTATGCGGTCACCAATACACGTCAGCTGGGGCATCATCTCCTATCCTCAATACAGCCCGTGGCACAAATCTCCGTCCATCACATCGGCATATCAAGGGGGACAGTTTATAGTGCCCTGAAAACCGAAAGTGTCAGTCTATTTGAGCTATAAGGCATCAAATTTTAAAGAAGATATGCTCTCTGTAGTTTCAAATCTCGTCAAGGATTTCTTTTCTGCATTCTTAAATTCCGAGCAGTTATGCAGGATTGAGATGTAAGCAAGGACTAAGGGGCACGTAGATAAGCTCTGGAAACTCATTACCTACAGCCCCTGATTGATTGCAAGATCTTGGGGAGATACTTGTGTTGCGGTTCCCTGGTGCCACGAGGGCATCACGAGGGAAGCACGAGGGAGTCACCCCAGATTCAAGGAAGGGCAAATGGGTCGTACCAGATGTGAGGGAGATAACATCCGAACATAATTCTTGACATTCCTTCCTATCCCGGCTTGAGTGCAATCCTTGCTCACAAGGAGTATATTATGAAATGGATAATTATATTGATCGCCTTACTCTGCCTCTGCTGCGGAATGTTTGCCCAGACGAATTCACACACTTTTTCGGAACCCCGCTTTGAATCACGCGCAGAATTTCACGTGGTAGGGTTGTACATCGAAGATACCATGGAATCTCAAGCTATTATGGATTTGTGGATCAATTTTTTTAAAAACAAACACAAGATCTCCGCTAAAACAGGTAAGGGAGAGTATGGCATTACTTCGATGCTGGAAAACTACGATCCTGAAACTCACATGGGATATCGATATATAGTAGGAACTCGTGTAAAAAACACCAAAAACGTCCCCAAGAATATGATCGCTCATACAGTTCCCGAAGCTTACTACGCCATATTTGAGCATCATGGGTTGATCAATAGCGTCGATACTACTTTCAGCTACATCTTTGGTGAATGGCTCCCCAGATCGGGATATGAAGTTGTCCAAAAGGACATTTTTGAGTATTATGACTCCCGGTTCAAGCACAATAGCGAAGACTCCATCATGGAAATCTGGGTACCGGTCACAAAGAAAGCAGATCAACCCCAAGAATAATGAAAAGAAAGATCCTCATTGTACTGGCACTATTAATATTTACGGCTGTACTGCCTGCCCAAGACACCAAAAGCCCCACCAGCGCCATGCTCTATTCCACGGTATTCCCCGGAGGAGGACAGCTTTATAACCATCAATACGTCAAAGCCGGGATTATCATTGGTGTGCAGGGATATCTGGTGGGTTCCGCCATCTATCACGATCAGGAGCGGGACAAATATGCCGATAAAGCGCGAGACGCTGCTGGAACTGCTCTGCAATCATATTACGAAGCAAAGAAAGTGGACTCTTATGAACAACTGCGTAACGACTATTGGTGGATTGGGATCACGGCTGTTTTATCTGTCGCTGATGCTTTTGTCGATGCCCATCTCTACAATTTTGATGCGGAAAAGAACAAAGTCCATTTGCGCTTCGAGGACAAGAAACTCCAGCTCCAAATGCGCTTTTGAGTGATTTGTGAAAGGCTTCCTGATTTCCCTGATCCTGCTGTGGATCATGCTCCCGGCTTTTGCGGAAGTCGATACATATAAACTGGAACTGGAGATCTGGGAACTGACCAATCTGGAACGCCTGGCTCATGGATTGCCGGCACTTCAATATGACGAAGGATTGGCAGATCTGGCTCGGTATCACAGTGCAAATATGTACAGACAAGGCTACACCGGACATACAGACAGGGAGGGACTGGATGTCGATGGCAGAGCCCGCAAATATTACCCCCAAATGCTGTATCAAACCATTGGCGAAAACATTGCCCGCTATCAAAACGCCGAGATGAAGAATGTCGCTGCAGACAATGTAAAGGGATGGATGAATTCCCCCGGACATCGTGCCAATATCCTGCATCCGGATTATACATACCTCGGAGTCGGAGTAGTCGTTAAGGGAAAGGACTATCTTGCCACCCAGAACTTTGCAACGCCGATCACGGTAGCCTTGGACAAGATTCCAAAGTCGATATCCGTCAAAGAAAATCTCGTGTTACGCTTCAGTTACCTGGGACAAAATGATCTGGAGGGTTTTATGGCTATCCTGAGCTACCCCGATCCCAAAAGAGAATATTTGGATCCTTCAGGACAGATTGTTGTAGGAGCAGAGCCGATCCCGGTAAGCTGGAACACCGATGGCACTTTTGAGCTGCAGATCAGCTTCAAAGCCGGTAAAGGTATTTATCATCTGGGTTTTGGGACCGCAGAAAACTATCTATTGGGATATACGCTTAAGGTAAATTGATCTTGATATAGACTGGACAGTGATCCGAACCGACCACATCCTGTCTGATTCCTGCAGCCTCTACCTGATCGAGATGTTCCTGATCCACAAAGAAATAATCTATCCGCCAGCCTATGTTGCGGGGACGTGCTGCCACCCGGTAGCTCCACCACGAGTATTGCTCCGGAGATGGATCAAAAACCCGAAAGGTATCCACCCAGCCATTTGCTACGATCTTGTCCAGCCACGCTCTTTCGATCGGTAAAAAACCGGAATACTTGGAGTTCTCTTTGGGATTCGCCAAGTCTATTTCTTTGTGAGCAGTATTATAATCCCCGGTCACGATTACCATTTTACCTGTCTTGCGGCTCTTCTCCATTTCTTCCAAACAACGGTCGTAAAAACGGAGCTTAAAGTTCAGGCGTTCTTCACCCATTTGGCCATTGGGAAAGTAGATATTATACAAGATAAAGTCTTCATATTCAGCACGGTTGATCCTGCCTTCACCATCAAACACGGGATCACCAAAGCCATAAGTCACATCGAGAGGTTCCACTTTGGAGAGCAAGGCTGTGCCGGAATACCCGCGTCGTACGGCATGTGACCAGTATTGGTGATACTTATTCAGATCTTTCATATCTTCCGGGATTTGGTGAGCCTGGAGTTTTGTCTCTTGCAGTCCCACGATATCCGGTTGTTCTTGAAGGATTATATTGATGAAGTTTTTATTCATAATGGCACGTAAGCCGTTGACGTTCCAAGACCAAAGTGTAAGCTCCATGTGGATCTCCTTTGCTGATATCACTAAAGAATAACTCTACCACAAACAGAAACCAGCACAATTCGTCAATGGGTAATTTCCCTTGACCGCAAATGTACCGATGCTAATTAGGCTCTATTAAGCTCTACAAGGAGAGAATCAAATGTACCCAGTTAGTTTTGGCAGCGATAACCACAGTGGAGCCCATCCCACAGTTATAGACTCGATGATCAGTGCAAATAGCGGATTTTGTTTTGGATATGGGGACGATCCCCTCACTTTATCGGTGATCGAAGACATCAAAAGCATGTTTGGCGGGAAATGTGAATGCTGGTTTGCTCTTACCGGAACCGGTGCCAACGTCCTGGCTCTCCAAAGCCTGATGAATTCCTTTCATTCCGTGATCTGTGCCAATACCGCCCATATCAATGTCGATGAATGTGGAGCAGTCCAAAAGTTTACACAAGCCCGTTTGACGGCACTCGATGTTCCGGATGGTAAACTCCGTCCTGAAGTAATTCTCCCTTTGATGCACGATCGTGGCGATCAGCATCACTCTCAAAAGCGTGTGATCTCCATTTCCCAAAGCACCGAATATGGAACGCTTTACAGCCTTGATGAACTGCGCGCCCTGGCAGATTTTGCCCATGCCCATGGCATGTATTTGCATATCGATGGAGCTCGGCTTGCCAATGCTGCAGTCGCATTGGGAGTGTCTTTACAAGCCATGACCTATGATGTCGGAGCGGATATCATCAGCTTGGGCGGCACCAAAAACGGACTGATGTTTGGAGAAGCTATCATCAGCTTCCGTCCGGAACTGACTCCTGATATCATCTATTACCGCAAACAAGCCAGCCAGCTTTATTCCAAGATGCGCTATATTTCTGCCCAATTCCAGGCTTATCTGCAGAACGACTTGTGGCACACCAATGCCGAACACGCCAACCGTATGGCGAAACTCTTCGCCGCAAAGCTTACCGGGATTCCCGGCGTTACAATCACCCAGAACGTCGAAGTAAACGCCCTCTTTGCTATCTTACCGCGTGCCATCATCGCTCCCTTGCAAGAGAAATACCTCTTTTACGTCTGGAATGAAGAGCGCCACGAAGTCCGCCTCATGTGTTCTTTCAGTACTACCGAGGCGCAGCTCGATGCCTTTGTGACAGACTTACATGCAATGTTGAGCCATGTATAACGCTTCCCTTTTTTTGTTGCCGAAAATAGATAGTATTCCTAAATGACTCCAGAGGTGAGAAATGCAGGATTTTAATCGAGTTCTGGAGCTGGCAATTGAGACAGGACAGATCATGCTTCAGAGCGGTGCAGAAACACATAAAGCAGAAGAAGTGATGCACAATGTGTGCCGTGGCTTTGGTCATGCCGAGAGTGAAGGTTATGTGACCTTGACCGGGATCTTTCTTTCGCTCAAAGATAGCTCCGGAAATGTGAGTACCAGTATCAAAAGGATCGAAGATCGGTCTACAGATCTGGAAAAGATCAGCCGTATCACCAAATTGACCCAAACCTTGCTTAAACGAAATGACTCCCAAAGCCATTCGGCAAGGCACATGACATTTGATGAATACAATGCAAATCTGATCGAGATTACCCGCAAAAAGCAATACCCCATGTGGGCCAAAGTCTTGTGTGGAGGATTGTCTTGCGGATGCTTTACGATGCTTTTCGGGGGTAGTTGGCGGCAGTTTTATGTGGCTGTACCGGCCGGGATATTGCTCCGCATGTTCCTCCTCTTTCTGATTCGTCTGCGCTTAAACAACTTTTTACTCAATGCTCTCGGTGCTGCTTTTCTGGTCTGGGTTGCCAAGATGGCGGTCACCAATATCGGGCTTATGAATTCAGATAAGATCATCATTGGCGGTATCATGTTACTGGTGCCGGGATTGGCAATCACCAACGCTATCCGTGATACTATGGCAGGGGATTTGGTGGCAGGAAATGCCCGCATGATGGAGGCGTTCTTTGTCTCGGTGGCGATTGCGACGGGTGCCGGTACCATGCTTAAATTGTGGTCCTTGATCAGTTGAGATGGGTAGTATGATAGATTATAAATGGTTGATGCAGTTTGGCTTTTCCTTTTTGGCGATGTTGGGCTTTTCGATTACCAGCAACGTACGTGGCGGCAAGATGGTCTTTACCAGTCTGGGGGGAGCTCTCACCTGGGGCAGTTATTTGATAATATTGCCACTCACTTCGTCTCTGTTACTCTCGATCTTCCTGAGTGTCTGTATCGGATGTCTCTATTCAGAGCTCACTGCCAGAGCGTTTCACGTACCGGTTTCCATCTTTGTGATCTGCTCAATCATCCCCCTGGTGCCGGGTAGTGGATTGTTTTATTCGATGACGGAGTATATTGCCGGCGATACTGCCGAGGCAATATCTCTCTTGGGGCGGACCTTACTGATTGCCGGCACGATCTCGGTGGCAATCGCTGTGGTGTCTTCTGTTTCCAATCTGTTTCACACGATGATTCGGAGGTTTTAATTATGTGGTATTATGCCATCAAAGTCCTGATATCCAGTATCTTAATTGTGATCATCAGCGAAGTGTCGAAGCGCAGTGGATTGCTGGGTGGCTTGTTTGCGTCGATTCCACTTTTGTCCTTTTTGGCAATCTTGTGGATCTATTTTGAGACTCACGACACAGAGAAGATCTCTGCCTTGTCGATTGATATCTTTTGGTTAGTACTGCCATCGCTATCTTTTTTCCTGGCATTTCCCTATCTGCTGCGCAAGCAGATTGCGTTTGGGTGGTCGATGCTGATTGCCACGGTGCTGATGCTGATTTTGTATGCGGGAATGCTGGCACTGCTGAAGCGCTAAGCACTTTGATAAATGCTAATACACAAAGCTATGGTGTGATCATCAGATAGCGGTCAAACCCGTTCAAGTCTTGCTTGACTTTGACTTTGCAAAATCCGGCTTGATGGGCAAATCCCGTGATTGGCTTGGCTTGTTCGGATCCGATTTCAAAAAAGATCATTCCTTCCGGGCTGAGGTAATCATGCGCCATTTGGAGTATTCGGCTGTAGTATGCCAATCCGTTATCATCCGCGACCAAAGCGTTACGTGGTTCAAATTCCAGGATTTCAGGTGCCAACGTCAGATAGTCCACACTACTGATATAGGGTGGATTACTCACGATGATGTCGTAAACATCTTTGGAGTCTGGGAACAAATCGCTATTGAAAAAGTCGATAGAGCACTTATTGGAGGCTGCATTCTTCTTTGCTGTTGCGATCGCATCAGCACTGATATCCGTGGCACAGACATCCAATGACAAGAGCTGTTTTTTGAGAGTAATAGCGATAGCTCCGGAACCTGTCCCGATGTCCAGGACGCTCTCGGAACCGTTGCAATAGGAAAGCACCCATTCCACCAAACCTTCGGTCTCGGGACGGGGAATCAAGACAGTGGGATCGACGCGGAAATCGAGGCCATAAAACCCGGTTATACCCGTGATATACTGCAAAGGTTCATGTTTGATCAAACGGGCAACAAAACCTTGATAGATCTCGTATTCAAAATCGGAGAGGCTATTGTATTTGAGGCGAAGATCGACCACGGAGCAATCCAGTACATAGCCCAATAAGAGCTTAAAATTGTGATAAGGTATCCCATAGGTGATCGCCAATTGACGGGCATCACCTAAGATATTAGTGAGTAACAAGCTTTTCAGAATCGGGGGAGTTCAGATGTTTGACGACTTTGATTTTCCTCCCGCCTTTGGAAAACTCCAGCTCATCACTGAGGTGATACATCAAAGCAAGACCCCTGCCATTTTCTTCGATACTCAGTGTTTGGTCGGTTTTGATGCGATGAAGCCAAGCTTCAAAATCAAATCCCTCACCATCATCTTCGACTTCCAAGGTTAGTAGATTCTGTATTCGTTCGATACTGACTTTGAAGTGTATTCTCTTTTGTGCGATGGCGGGTTCCTGAAGCTTTGCATCGACCAACTCTCGAAAAGCTGTTGTCTCCATAAAACGTTCATGCTTGAGCAATCCTAAGGTGCCGTGGATAAAGGCATTATAGATCATTTCATCAATGCAAATCAGGACTTCGTTGGCGATCGAATTATTCAGGTTGAGATGCAGCAGCATAAAGCTGAAGACATTGGAGATGCTATAGCGGGCAAGATGGCGTGGATCGATGATAAAACCCATCTCTGTTTGGTCCAGGTAAGACAAGAACATTCCCATATCGTCCTGTTCTTTTCTTTTGGAGATAATGGTCTGGATAGAGCGGATTATCTGGCGCGCATCTATAGGTTTGCGGATAAAATCGGAAGCACCCAAGCGGATTGCATTGATAAAGTATTCCTGATCTACATATCCTGTCATTAAGATTACGGCTACTTTCTGGCCATATTCTGCGCGGATTTTGGCGAGGAACTCCAAGCCACTAATGCCGGGCATATCGATATCACTGATTACGAGGTCATAATTGGCGACACTCATTTTGCGCCATGCCTCATTACCATTGTAGGCCTGATCTACCTGATACCCACTGACTTTCAGAATCTGAGAAAGACTGTTGACGATGCTTACACTATCATCAACGACTAGGATTTTGAATAATTCTGAACTCATCTCATCCAAGATTCACTGTGAACAATTGGTTAAGTTTGAGCATAGAAAATAGTTCGTAAACGCTGTTTGAACTGCGAACCACTTCGATTTCTCCACTTCTGCCGATGAAGTCTTTGTAAAATAAAAGAATTTTGCCGATGCCGGTACTGCTAATGTTCTTACATTCAAATAGATCCAGCTCCAGGAGAGTTGCACTCGAGGCAAGTACCTCTACCAACTTTTCCTGAAGAACATGTGCATTCTCACTGTTCAGAATGCCTTCTATACTCATGGCAGCAACATTGCCGTTATATGTCAGCTCAATGTTCATCTTGATCTCCTCTATGTTATTTAAACCAGTTTTCATCAGTCGTTGCCTGTTTACATTTGTCAAGTATTTAATCTGCATAGCCACGAATTCTTTTTAACACGACATTCTGGATATTAACAGGACAGATGTCGTACTTTTTGAATTCAAGCGTATAATTGGCTCGACCCTGGCTGATGGAGCGTACTCGTGTGGCATAGCCAAACAATTCACTAAGTGGTGTTTCCGATACAATTTCCTGCAAGAAATCATTGTGTCTGCGCACGATATCTATCTTGCCACGTTTCGAATTGATATCTGCAATGACGTCTCCCACAAAATCTTCGGGGCATAGCACTGTCAACAGCATGATCGGTTCCATGATCACCGGCGAAGCATGACGCAGCGCTTTGTTGATCGCCATCGAGACAGAAATCCGGAAAGCCGCTTCGTTGGAGTCCACGGGATTGTGTGCTCCATCTATGACTTCAATCTTGACGCGTTCCACATTGCCATTGATCAAGGCTCCGTCATTCAGCGAATTCAGAGCGGATTCTTCGATGGCTTTCCAGTATTCTGCCGGAATCTGGCTGGGATTTACGTTATTTACATAGAGGTTTTTGGCATCATCAGGCAATTCAGCGGCACTGAGCGGAGACAATCTCACTTTCACCTGCGCAAAGCTGCCCTTGCCATTGAGATCCCGCATAAAGGTGTCTTCGGCTACGCTGACACTGGTAATAGTCTCTTTGTAGGAGACTTGGGGATTACCCCGATTGGCGGCCACATTAAATTCTCGCTTCAGACGATCAAAGATAATGTCCAGATGCAGTTCTCCCATCCCGGAGATCAGAGTCTGGCCTGTTTCTTTGTCGATTCTGACGCGGAAAGTAGGATCTTCTTCTTCCAAGCGTGCCAGAGCGTCCGTCAATGCATCCTGATCCGCCTTCGTCTTTGGCTCGATTGCCATCGAGATCACGGTATCCGGGAAATGCATTTTGGAAAGGATTACGCTGATATTGGCATCGGTAATGGTATCACCGGTCACCAGGAATTTGGGGCCAACCACCGCACCGATGTCACCGGCATGCAAGGCATCCATATCGTTTTTACGATTGGACATCATCTGCAAAATGCGATTCACGCGTTCCCGCTTGCCATTGGTTTGGTTGATAAAAGTGTCACCTTTTCGCAGGGTGCCTGCATAGACGCGAATATAGACCAGTTTGCCCACATATTTATCGATCTGCACCTTAAATGCCATTGCCACAAAGGGCTTGAGCGGATCGTTATAGATCACAATAGGTTCATGAGAGACGGGATCAAACCCTGTCGTGGTCTCGATATCGGTAGGAGCCGGTAAAAAGTCACATATGGCATCCAGCAAAAGCTGAACACCCTTATTTTTGAGAGAGCTACCGCACAACACGGGAATGAAGTGATTATCCAGAGTACCCTTACGGATGGCTTTACGGATCAATTGGGGTGAGATTTCTTCACCCTCCAGGAATTTCATCATCAGTTCGTCGTCAAATTCCGAGATCTTTTCCAGCAGTTCTTCCCGCATATATTCAGCCTGATCCCGCATTTCTTCGGGAATCATGGATTCATGAGCTTCGGAACCTTGGGTCAGCGCATCAAAACGCCACACTGTCATCGTGATGAGGTCGATCACGCCTTCAAACTGGTCTTCTTTTCCGATCGGGATATTGACGGGGACCGCTTTGGTCGTGAGTCGGTCATGGATCATGCTGACTACCTGATCAAAATCCGCTCCACTGCGATCGAGTTTGTTGATAAAAGCCATGCGAGGAACCTTGTAACGATCTGCCTGATGCCATACAGTTTCGGATTGGGGCTCTACCCCGCTCACACCGCAAAATATGCCAACAGCTCCGTCCAAGACGCGCAAAGAGCGCTCCACTTCCGCAGTAAAATCCACATGTCCGGGGGTATCGATAATATTGATCTGATGTTCTTTCCAAAAGCAGGACACAGTTGCAGACGTGATCGTGATGCCACGTTCCCGCTCCTGATCCATCCAGTCCGTAAAGGTATTGCCATCATGGACTTCACCCATTTTGTGCAAAAACCCTGTATAAAACAGGATGCGCTCGGTTGTTGTGGTTTTACCCGCATCGATATGTGCAATGATCCCGATATTTCGGATCCTTGAAAGACTACTGTCGGATTCGCTCTTCATAATGATTTATTCCTCTTTGTCACAGGTAAAAAACGTCCCAGTGACCAATGGAGTTCAAAAAAAGGAAACGTTGCATGTTTGTCCATAGAAAAATTGATGAATATGTACGTAATGAGTTAACAACGTAGTAGATAGTGGTGCATACTATTGCTTTTATTGGTTCAGAATGGGGATTGAACAGTTGTTTACGTTTGAATTGCCAGAGTTTGGGCTTTCATACATGGCCCATGCTGCAATCCGAGGTGATCCCCTCGTGATTCCCTTGTGAATCCCGGGTGACGACCTGCGGATCGGGTGGGTAGTGCCTCGCTAGGATCTGAGTTTCCATGCGGTATCTGTGATGTAAATGTAGGGGCGAATGGCGGTTCGCCCGCTGTGCATGCCGACACAGGAATGTGTTGTATCCGGTTGTCCTTCGGATGGCAGATCTTCGTATCTGCCAATGTCCAGTCCGTAGCCGGAGGATGCCAATCCTCCGCAAAAAAAGGCTGATCCCCCATTGTCACGGAGTATCAGCCTTTGAAGAGATAGATCTTAGTCAGTTGCACAATCAGGACAGGGGCAAAGCCCCATATAAAGTTTATCTATTCCGGGAAATTGATCTGGATGTCTTTCACATCCGGGTATTTCTCCAAATGCTCCCGTATTTCGTCAGCGACGTTTCCGCGCCACTGGTCAAAAGACGGGATATTGAGGTCGATCAGGATTTCACCGTGGTTAAATCCCACATATTTCACCATCTTGAGGCTCACGATATCCTCACCCACTTTGGGGTAGATGATCTTTTTGAGCTCTTCAACGATCGTTTCTTTGGTGAAGTCCGGCACTTCCTTCAGGCCTTTGGCGATCTCATAGTTAGAAATCGCTGTGAGGAGGGTATCCGCAGCCAATACAGAGCAATGAACTTTCACGGGCGGTAACCCGTCCAAGGCTTCCATCGCGTCACGCCAGGTGATCTTTTTGGCTTCTTCGAGAGTTTTGCCCTTGGCCAGATCGGTGATCATCGAGGCGGTGGCAATATTGGAAGCGCAGCCATAGGAGAGAAAGCTGACGTCACTAATCGTGTGTGACTCTTCATCTACTTTGAGATAGACGGTGACCTGGTCTCCACAGGCGGGACTGCCTTCGGTGGCAGTGGCATCCGGATTTTCCATTTTACCAACGTTGTGGGGGTGCATAAAGTGTTCCATGACCTTATCTGAGTATTGCATAATAATCTCCTATCCCTGGTAGAGAGGGCTACGTTTACGCAGTTCGATCGCTATTTCAGCCAATTTCCCGACCACTTCGTCGATCTCTGCTTTGGTGTTGTATTTACACAGTGTAAATTTCATTGAACCATGCGATTGCATGTGGTTCTTTCCGATTGCCATCAAAATGTAATTTGCCTGCAAGCCTTGGGAGGCGCAAGCACTACCGGTTGCTACCGTGATTCCATGCATATCGAGCATCATGGTGATAGCTTCACCTTCGATGAAACCGATCGTGATATTGACGTTGTGACAGGCTCTTCCGGCTCCACGGGGACCATTGAGTTCGACCTCCGGGATAGTAGCTTCGATCCGCTCGATCAGGTAATTGGAGAGTTCGCGCAAATGCGCCACAGTGGCATCCAAATCCGCAAAGGTCAGCTCCACAGCCTTGTGAAATCCTGCGATGAGGGCGATATTGAGTCCACCGGTTTGCAAGTCGTCGATTCTGCGTACGCCGTGAATTAACTGCCCCAGCTTGGTTCCGCTCTTTACATAGAGGGCACCGATACCTTGAGGGCCGTGAATCTTGTGGGCACTGATAGACATGGTATCGACGGCCAGATCTTTGACGTCCAATAGCATTTTGCCATAGGCTTGCCCGGCATCGGCATGAAAATAGATCTTATGATCTGCGGCTGCCAGGATATCCCGAATCTCGTGCATAGGCTGAATCGTGCCCACCACATGATTGACGATCGTGGTCATAAAGAGGATGGTGTCCGGGCGGATCGCTGCTTTTAGTTCGTCCAGATCTACAAAGCCTTCACTATTGGCAGGCAAGTAGGTCACGTCAAAACCGCTCTGTTCAAAGAAGGCGGCATTAGTGAGTAAATCCGGATAGTCCACAACGGAACAGATGATGTGTGAACCCTTGTCGGCATGAGCAGTGACCAGACCCTTGATGGCGATGTTGTTTGCCAATGTCCCGCCAGAAGTAAAGTGTAGTTCCGAAGGCTTGGCAAAGATGCTCTGGGCGATTGTGAAGCGATATTGATCGATCGCACTATTGATGATTTCAGCAGTCGAGACAAAGGAGCCGGGGAACCAGAATTGCTCTTCCATAAAAGGTTTCATGGCAGCCAATACTTCCGGTGCGGGCTTTGTCGTGATGCAATTGTCCATATATATTCTTCCGGGTTTCATGTAGTCTCCCTCGTTTTATTCTGTTCAAAGATATAGGCTAGTGTGTATTCTTGCAGGGTGTTGTGCAGTTTCTCGGCGATCTCATTCCAGATCCCGTGCAAGCCGCAATCGGCACCGAGGCAATATTTGTCGTCTTTGCCGTTGCAACCCAGTTCCCAGGATGTATCATCCACTGCTTGCATGATGTCGTGCAGGCGGATCTGGTCCGGAGTACGTGCCAGGATATAGCCACCCCGTGCCCCGGCTGTACTGCTCACCAGTGCGGCAGCCTTGAGTCCAGCCAATAAATGTTCAATATATTTCTTGGGAAGCATCTGACGGCGGCATATCTCTGCTGCCGACACCGCTTCACCGTCGCTGTTCAGTATCTCTAGAAGTGCTCTCAGAGCGTATTCAGTACGTGTATTGATTGCCACAACTTAGCTTCCTTTTCATTATTCTTGAATACATACTAATTTGGTATGCTATTCTTGGCAAGGAAAATCTGCTATGCTGGTTTCGATTGCTTTACCATCAGGATGAAGTAGATCGTGCCCAATACGCCAAATCCACTGGCGATATAGAAATTGAGCTGGGGGCTGCTTTTCCAGAGGAACGCACCTCCAAAAGCGGCGATGGAAACGATCACGTCACGGATCAAATAGTAGGTACCAAAGGTCTTTGCCTTGGCGTCTTCCGGTGCAATATCCATGATCATCGCCTTGCGGGTGGGTTCGCCAAATTCCTTGAGTCCACGGATGATAAAGGCGATCACCAATACCGTAAAGCTACGACTGAAGGATAGCACCAGCGGGAAGAGGGTAAAATTGAGGAAAGTAATGGCGACATAAGGCTTGCGCGTGCTTTTATCCGCCAGGTATGCCACCGGGATGTAGATCAGCATCGCCGTCACCATCTCGATCGCGGTCAGGACTCCGAATTTCAGCTCCGAGATATGGTTATTTTCCACGACCCAGATCACGACAAAGGCATAGGGAATTTGTTCGCAAAAGCGTACCAAAATGTCCGAGACGAGGAGGTTGTAGAGATTGGGAGAAAAGAGTTTGATCTTAGTTTTAGATGCAGCTTTGCGGGGAGGCCGTTTCTCCTCGATAAAGCGATGCTGCACGATCAAGGCGATCAAGGCAAAGATAAAGGCTACGATAAATGCATAGCGGATACCCTGAATCCTGCCATAACGCATGATGAAAAAGCCACCCATGATTGGGCCAATCGCCATGGGGATGCGCTTTACTATCGAATTCATCGATATACCCATGGAACGTTTGTTCACCGGTACGACGGAGGAGACCAGGCTCATCGTAGCAGGCAGGGATATTGCCGTCCACGAGATGAAAAATATTGCACCGATCAGGACAGCTTGCCGCCATATGATGTGCTGGAT
>PHBQ01000106.1 GCA_002841975.1 Candidatus Cloacimonetes bacterium HGW-Cloacimonetes-1 | reverse complement strand
GCTACGATCGAATCCGGAGATGTGGAGAAGCCCATCTTGGCCAGGAAAGCGATCAGATCTGCCTGTGAATCCACCGGAAGTTTCTCGCAATACCCGATTGAGTAGAATAGAGCACGTAGTGAGCGGGTTTTGACCTCTTCAGGGTTTTTCAGCTTAATTGAACCGGCTGCAGCATTACGGGGATTTGCAAAGATCTTGTCGTCATTTTGCCAGCGCGTCTCGTTCAATTCCAGGAACTCCTGTAAGGGGATATATACTTCTCCGCGGATCTCAATGGCTTCTTTAAACTCTATGTGTGAAGGAATCTGAGGAAGTGTGAGGATATTTGTGGTAACATCTTCGCCTTCAAAGCCGTCACCTCTGGTAGTGGCATAGATGAGATTGCCTTTATCGTAGAAGAGGTTGATACTAAATCCGTCTATTTTGTGTTCCAAATGTGTTTCCGGGAAGCTACCGGTGTCAGTTGCTATCTTTTGCAGATAGGCACGCAGTTCTTCCAAAGAATAGGCGTTATCCAAGCTATACATGCGTTGGAGATGTGCTTTGACCTTGGCTCCAGAGCTCAGGTCGCTACCTACTTTCGGGATTGGGATGGTAACCTGTGCGGATTCCGGTAACTGAGCTTCAAGATGCTGTAACTCGGCAACTAACTGATCATATTCGTAATCAGTAATCAAGGGATTAGCCAGCTCATAATAGAGCATATCGTGTTTTTCTTTCTCGAGTCGTAGTCTTTTTATTGTTGCTAACAGATCTTCGTTATTCACTCTATTCTCACTTCTTAATGTAACTATTGGGTCTTCGGTCAGCGAACAAGTTGTTTCGCAGATTTATGTCTTTTACGTCTGCAACAGTCGGATCAATTTCCACAATAGATAGTTCCGGTTTGTCAACACTCAAGCGACAAAGAACCTCTCCGGTAGTGTTTAGGATCTGACTCTGTCCCGTAAAATGAAGAGTTGTACTCCCGTTAGTTTCGGTACCCAGTCTATTGGCAGTGATACAGAACACTCTGTTTTCCAAGGCTCTGGTGGTCATAGCTTGTTGGCACCAAGGTAAGACCAGATTTGAGGGATGGCAGATTATTTGAGCGTTTTGCAGGGCCAATGAACGTGCTGCTTCTGGGAACTGCCAGTCAAAACAGATCATCATACCGACCCGAACTCCATGCTTTGCCTCACTCACAAAGAAACCCTTGTTCCCGGGCTCAAAGAATAGCTTTTCCCGATCAAAGAGATGTACCTTGCGATAAACGTGGTACGTGCCATCCGGATTGATCAGAACTGATGAGTTGTAAAAAGTGCTACCGACTTGCTCCACAAAGCCATAAACAACAGAGCAGTTATATTTCTGCGCAGCTTCTATAATCGCAATGAAGCAGCGTCCGTCCGGAACAGACTCCGCAACTGTAGCTACCTCATCCACGGTATCAAATACATATCCACTGGTTGCTAGCTCCGGAAATACTATAAGATCTGTATCAGCCTGCCCGATGTAGGACAGAATAGTATTCAGATTATACTCGGTATCAAAGAGTATCGGCTCAAACTGGACAACGGCGACTTTGTACATTGGTTTATCCATAAAAAGGTAAAAGCACCCTGTCCAAAACACCTTGTACCTTGGATATTGTGAGTCCGTAATTGGTGATCGGAACACCGCGTCTTTCTGCTTCGATTATTCTACGGTTCATTTCCATCCGGTTTATCATACAACCCCCACAGTGTATTACCAAAGCATAGTCTTCCAGGTTTTCCGGGAAGTCATGGCCGGCATAGTCTTCAAATATCAGGTCTTTCCCACAGTATTGTTTGATCCAGCGAGGTATCTTGACCCTGCCGATGTCATCGGATTGAACGTGGTGCGAGCAAGCTTCGGCAATCAGCACCTTATCTCCATCTTGAAGCAAGTCAATCTGACGAATCCCGGCGACCAAAGTATCCAGTTCACCTTTGTAACGGGCGAATAATATCGAAAAGGAAGTCAGCTTGACAGATTCAGGAACATCACCGGCTACTTTGAGTATCACCTGAGAATCCGTGATCACCAAGTCCGGCGGATTACGGAATGTTTCCAGGGCATATTCCAACTCACGTTCTTTGACGACGGTGACAACCACATCATTATCCAGTAACTCACGAATAACCTGCACCTGGGGAAGGATTAAGCGTCCTTTAGGTGCTGCAAGATCGATAGGTGTTACCAAGATCACGCGGTCTCCGGCATTCACCAGATCTCCAGCCAGGACTCGCTCTTGTTTCAAGTAGTGAGGTGCCATGGCTATTAGCATTTCCTTGGCTGCAATAACGTGATCTCCACGGTATGCTGAAACAGAAATGCTGTTCAAGGCATGTTCTATGCAAAACAGTATATTCGACTCCGGCACTTGATGCAAATCGAGCTTGTTAAAGACGATCAGAGTGGGGATATTCATCTCTTTGATGCGAGCCAACATGGATAGCTCAGCAGAAGAGAATGCCGTGCTATCATTGACAAAGACTACAATGTCTGCACGATACAAAATCTTCCGAGTTGCTTTTACGCGCTTTTCGCCCAAGTCCCCAATATCATCAATTCCGGCTGTATCATAAAATGTGACAGGTCCCAGAGGCAACAGCTCATAATGCTTGTCCACAGGATCAGTTGTAGTGCCTGGGGTATCGGAAACAATAGCTATCTCCTGTCCCGTTATGGCATTGATCAGGCTCGATTTACCGGCATTACGATTGCCGATCAGCGCAATGATTAAGCGCTCTCCACGAGGTGTTGAACTCAAATTTAGTCTCCTAACTTGTAGTCGGACTCGGAAAACCCGAGCTTGTACATACTTCTGGGGCTCATAAGTTCTTCATACTGTTCAGAGGTCAAGAGCTTTTGACCAAGTACAATATCTTTAATGCTTTGCTTTGATTTGATGGCTTCTAAAACCAAGCTTTCCACCCTGCTATAGCCTAAGATTGGCACCAAATAAGTGGCTATGCTCTTGGATTGATCAAAGTACATCTGACATTGAGCCTGATTTGCATGGATCCCGGTAACACACTTTTCGGCAAACATGGTGCAAGTATTGGTTAGCAATTGTAAAGATTTTAGAAGAGTATGTGCAATAAGTGGCATATAGGCATTGAGTTCCAATTGTCCGGAGGCGGCAGCCAGAGAGATCAAATTATCGTCATTAATCACTTTCATTGCCACTTGACAGACTGCTTCGGGAATAACCGGATTTACTTTGCCAGGCATAATAGTAGAACCCTTCTGGAGATCCGGTAGCCTTATTTCCTGAAAGCCGGAATCCGGTCCACTGCTCAGCAGCTTAAGATCATTAGCTATTTTCAACAGATTGACCGCCAATGTCTTGGTGATGGCAGATACTTCTGCTATCGAATCCAGATTTTGAGTGTAATCGATCATATTCTCAGCACGAGAGATGGAGAAACCGCAAATGCGCTTGAGTTCATCAATGACTTTGAATATATACTCTCGAGGTGCACCTAAGCCTGTCCCAATTGCAGTACCACCCAAATTGAGTGTTTTAATTCGTTCACGAGATTTAAAGATCCGCCAACGATCTCGGGATATAGCCTCGGCGTAAGCCCCAAACTCCATCCCCAAGGTCATAGGTACAGCATCTTGTAATTCTGTACGCCCGATCTTGACGACGTCGGAGAATTCTTGTTCTTTTTTTTGAAATGCGTCCTGGAGACCAGAAATCGAGCTTTCCAACTGCTTGAGTCTGGAGAGAATGGCAATCCGAGTCGCTGTGGGAAATACATCATTTGTAGATTGATGCATATTCACATGGTTTAGCGGCTCCACGATCCACGTATCATGATCAGGATCAAAGTCCGGATTAATATGTGTATTTGCCAGGTATGCAATAGTTTCGTTAAAATTCATATTATACGAAGTTCCGGCCCCGCCTTGATAGGGATCGACGACTATCATATCATGGTGATTCCCATCAATCATCAGCTCACAGCCATAAGCTATGGAAGCTGCAATATGATCAGGTAAGTATCCAAGTTTGTGATTTGTACGACAGCATGCCAATTTGACCATACCAAAGGCACAGATAAGCTCTTTGTCGATACCATCTCCGGAAATGGGGAAGTTCTCTAATGCTTTTCCGGTTTCTATTCCGATGAAGGTGTTTCCCATATAATCCTCTGTGTTACAGGTTTATAGGTTTTCCGGTGTTCCGGGCAGGGACCGTTGATAGCAAGTGCTTGCATGTGTTTATTGGTTCCATAGCCTTTGTTTTGATCAAATCCATATATGGGATAAAGCAGGTGCAACTCGTTCATAATGCGATCTCTATGAACTTTTGCAAGTATCGATGCTGCAGCTATGCAAGCATGGGTAGAATCACCCTTCACAATAGGTACACATCGCTGCTGGATTCCTTTTGGTACTTTATTGCCATCTATCAAGCAAACTCCATCAAAATCTTGAAGTGAATTGATCGTGGTGGCCATACCCTTGAGTGTAGCTTGCAGGATATTTATCTGATCCACTTCATCAGCAGATATCTCTACGATAGAATAGCTCCTGGCATTGGCAATGATCTCACTATAGAGCCGTTCGCGTTTGGAATAGGATAGCACTTTAGAGTCATAGATTCCTTCCAGAAAGACCGAATAATCCAGCTCGACTGCTGCCACAACAACAGGTCCCGCAAGGGGACCCCGTCCGGCTTCATCGATACCGGCAATGCGGTAATACAATTCAAGTGCTTTTACATCATTAGGATATAGATTCTTCAATCTTTCCTCAATACATAGAACAAGCGGGGATTATTTTTATCTATGTTTGGATTTTTACGTGAAAGTAGATTGACCTTACTATCCAGACAATGAATAGCTACCAACTGGAATGAGGTAGCAGAAATCAAGTCTATAATCTCGCGATTCCGATACACCATTTGTTCGTGGCTTTCTTCAAACAGTTTGTAAGAGTTTCCAATCATTTTAAAGAAGGTCAAATAGGACTTTTGCAGATAGGTTTCTTCGTCGTATTCTGCTCTATGGACGAGATAGCCATCTTTAAGCTGGGTCAGATAAGTGGAGTCACTAAAATTCTCTAGACTATTCTGGATTGTCGAGATATCAAAGATAAACAGCCCACCGCTATTCAGTGCATCGTATACACTATTCAGCAAGGCTGAGATATACTCCGGTTTCAACAAGTAGTTTACGCTGTCAAAGAGACACAACACCAGGTCGTAATCGCTCACCGGTAGAGGAGAACCCATGAAGTGAGCAAACAGCCTGGGCTTATTAGATTTCATAGATGCAATACTGAGCATATGACCTGAAGAATCAGCGGCATCGACAATATATCCTTCTCGCACCAAGCGTGAAGATATGGTGGCTGTTCCACAAGCAAGTTCCAGAATTTTATCCAAATTGTTAGTCGAATACAGGCTAAAGCACTCCATCAGCAAAGCGATCCAACTACTATAATCTACGTGTGCCATATAGACGTCGTAATATTGGGCAAATAGAGAATAACTGCTGTTTTTACTCAATTCCTTGCGCGTAAATAACTCGAGTATAGGATGCGGGACATGCGATGTTTGAAATATAGTAGATTCGAAGGCGGAGATCTCTCGGTAAATCCGGTAATAAATGTTGTCTACTGCAATGGAGTCCAGCATTAGATTGATCGCAGGAACTTTACTATCCAGGATTACTACTGTGCAATCCAGAGGATTTTGCTCGTACATCAGCTGTGCTACATCTTCTGAATCGGTCAGTAAAATCTCGGAAAATCTTGCTTTGCGAAAATACAGACCGATGTTGTTGTACGTGATAGAACCTTCTGCAACAGCTTGGTTTTCTATATCATGGTCAATATATGCAAGTTGGGATCCTTCCAAAGCAAGCCAATTTGGTATAGATTTTTCGGTTTTGAGGTAAGCACCGGGAAACAATACAGACGATGAACTGCTACGATAAAGCCGGAATGGAGTTTCATTTGATTTACTATTCGAGGCTTGATATGCAGATTCGGATGTATAGATCAAAGCATCTACAAAGCCCGGATTTTGCTCCAACCATTTTGAAACTGAAGCGAGATTTATGGTAAACAAGCTCACAGGTTTATCATGAGTTTTGGATAAGTCTGCTACATGCCAATCTTGAAACTCCGGGATCACGGACTCTGTGAACACTATGTAGCGATTTTGTTCTCTATGCGGATAGAATTGAAGGGCGTTACAAATACCATACGCTTCCTTGGCATTTGCGGTAACAAATACAAACGCTAAGGTGGAATTCTTTTGTCTGCTTATCATTTTTTATCGCTACTACCTGGTTTGACCAAAGCTTCTCCGGCTTGGCACATTTCACATTCTTCAGGTAGCCAAGTGGGAACTGCTATACTCATCAAGCTTTCAAATGGATAGCCAAAATCTACTTTCCCACCGGAGCGGTCAACAATAGCAGCGATCACAATAACTTCTATATTCAAAGACTTTAAGCACTCAGTTACTTCTATCACACTACCACCGGTAGTGACGATATCTTCGATGATTGCAACTTTTTTGATATTTGTAAGATCAAAGCCACTGCGTATCATCATCTTTTCTTCTTTTCTTTGGGTAAAAATGAAGTCTTTGCCCATTATTCGAGCTACTTCAAATGCCAGTGCAATACCACCATAGGCGGGGCCTACTACTGCATCAAACTCTTTGTCTTCGATGCGTGAAGCAATTCTTTTGCAGATACTAAAGGCTACTTCGGGGTTTTGAAGGATGCGAATCTTCTCTATATATTTGTTACTATGTTTACCGGATGTGAGCAGGAAATGACCTTCCAGCAGAGCATTTTCACTTTTTAGCAGCTCCGTGACAAAACTGGTGTCGTTGAGGGATTCAATAATCTCTGCTGCTTTTTCACTATCTGTATCAGCGACTTGAAGTTCTACCCTATACATGTCGCCCGCCATGCTAGGATATGTAGCCATCATACGTTCATTCAACAAGAATACACTAAAACCATAGTTCTCGAGTAGAGATTTTGCAAGCTCTGCCTCAAACACATTGTCGAAGGTGGCGATTGTTACAAGGTTGTGTTCCATAAATGCTCCTAATAGTGTTTTTTCTTTAGTTTGAAAAGACCTCAATTTTTGTCAAGATCGAAAGTCGTAGTTTGGGATTCATTTACCACAAAATTCAAATTATGGAGCTTAATCTGTCCCTGATGCTTCCCGGGCCGGATGTTATCTCTGAGGAACTCAACACTTCAGAGACAGCCGAAATGCAAGGGTTGCTCAATGTCAAGTCCTGATATAGTTGACAAGTTATGTCCGTCAAAGCGCCGACGTGCACTGTTGGAGGGTGCTCGTCGCTTTGACTTAACCTACGCTGCATAAT
>PHBQ01000105.1 GCA_002841975.1 Candidatus Cloacimonetes bacterium HGW-Cloacimonetes-1 | reverse complement strand
AGATACCTGCCGGTGAGATAGCCTCATTTTCTTATAACATCGGGGAATACATCGATGTTACTACCATTCAACCGGGGGATACACTCCGAGTCTTGATGTCTCCGGATATGACCAAGATCACCAAGGCTATGTATGTTCAGGAACCTACGATCCGTCATCATTTCGTGGTCAAAAATGATTCTTTGGTCTATACAATGGAATCATTACCGGTTACAACTCAGGTTCGTATCATAGATGGCGAACTCAATAAAACTCTGGATGCTTCCCTTCTGGCCTATGGATTTGATGCATGGGAAAAACAGCAGATCAATACTGCCTTAGAAGGTGATATCAATTTCCAGCGTGATGCACGGAATGGCGATAAATTTCGCATTCTAGTAGAAGAACGGATATTTGAGGGAAAGAAACTACCCAGAGGTAAGATTCTCTATACGATATACTCGGGAGAGAGAACAGGTCAGCATGAACTCTTTCGCTATGTGGAAGGCGATGATAAATCCGTCATGAATGGTCTCTATAACAAAGAAGGCAAAAGCAATAGTACCAGTGGTGTAGGCTTTCCTCTTTCCAATATTCATGTCGTTTCTGCTTTTGGAAACCGGATCCATCCGATATTCAGACGTTGGATGTTTCATCAAGGCGTTGATTACCGTGGACGTAATGGAACTCCTGTCTATGCCGTTGCAAATGGAACTGTGATGGAAGCAAGGTATAACGGAGGCTGGGGTAACAATGTGAGAATTAAGCATCCCAGTGGCATGATCACTCTCAGTGCGCATCTGGCATCAATGTCTGTCAGATCAGGACAAACTGTAAAAAAAGGACAAGTGATCGGTAGGGTCGGTAGCACCGGTCAGTCCACCGGAGCTCACTTGCATTTTGGATTGATGCAAGGTAAATCCTGGATCAATCCTTCAAGGCTCAAGATGGTAGGAGCGGAACGATTAAACGATAAGCAAATGGTTGACTTCAGGCTTCAACAGAGCAGTATCCGCGCTTTGATCCAGACGACGGAGTCATCTGCCAATAAACTTTTGGTAAGGCGTTAAACAACAGGGGAACACATGAAAAAGAAATGGAAAGTAATCATAGGTATCACTCTTACGGTCGTCGTGATCGGCATCGTGGGGAAGCAATGCGCAAAAAAACCGGCAACAGATACATCCTCCCAAGCCACAGATCAGTCTTACACTGTCATTAAAGGCGATATCGATGCCAAAATAGAGATTACGGGAGAAATCCAGCCCCAAACCCTAGTATCTTTAAAGTCCAAGGTTTCCGGCAAGATTGTCAAGTTTTACGTGGAAGAAAACGACTATGTCAAAACCGGACAGGTTGTGGCAGATATCGAGCCCGATTACAACCAAGCAAACATCCTTTTTAATACAAAGTCCAATCTCCAAAGAGCTGAGATATCTCTGAAGAATGCCCGTAAAGAAGCTTTGGACAAAAAGAGCCTCTTGGATCAGAACTTCATTTCACAAAAGGACTATGACAATGCCGTTGATGCCTTGAAGAATGCCGAAATTGAATACAAACAAGCGATAGATCAATATGAATTGATTCGGGAGCTGGATACCTCCGCAAAGGTTATTCATGTCTATGCCACATCATCCGGAGTCGTTATTGAGCGCAAAATCAACGAGGGAGAGATGGTTCAATCCAGTGTGAGTTCATATGGCGAAGGTACTGTCCTGATGAAGATAGCAGATCTCAACAAGATGATAGTCAAGAGTAACATTAACGAAGTGGATATTGCCAAATTCACAGTCGGACAAAAAGCCACCATCAGTCTGGATGCTTATCCCTATGACTCGTTTTCCGGCAAGATTATCAAGATCGCACCCATGGCAGTGAGTGAAAACAACGCCAAAGTTTTCCCCATCGAGATCAGCTTGAATGCCATCGGTCAAAAAGCCAAACCTGGTATGACTGCCAATGTCTCGCTGTTGGGAGATGCCAAGACAGATGTGTTGATTATTCCCATCCGGGCAGTATTTAGTGACGACAAAAACCAGGACGTAGTTTACATCTTACCAAAGCAAGCTGCTACCCCAGCCCCTACAAAATCAAAAACACCTAACCAAAGCCAAGGCGTGGCAACCCCTATCAAATTGGGTGCTAATGATTTGCAAATGGTCGAAGTGATATCCGGCTTGAAAGAAGGCGATAAGATATCTCTCACTGAAACGAAGAAAAGCACTTCCATGCAAATGATGATGCATTAAACAAGACTCAGGAGTATAAATGATTCAAATCAAAAACTTAAGCAGAAGTTTCGGCAGTTTAGTAGCCGTAAATGACATAGATTTCACCATAAGTCCGGGAGAAATAGTCGGATTCTTGGGGCCAAACGGTGCCGGAAAGACTACCACTCTGCGTATGATGGTAGGGTATTTGCAACCTGATTCCGGGGCTATCGAGATAGATGGTAAAAGCATCTATGCAAATCCTCTGGATACATCCCGCAGGATTGGATACTTGCCGGAAAGCAACCCTTTATATGAAGATATGCTGGTTTACGACTACTTGGAATTCGTTTCCGAGCTTCGTGCTTTGACCGGTGCAGACTTTCAAAAACGCTTGCACATGGTGGTGGAAAAATGTGGATTAAAAACGGTCTTAGCCCAGCAGATAGGCACTCTATCCAAAGGTTACAGACAACGAGTGGGACTTGCTCAAGCTATTATCCATGATCCGGAGCTACTCATCCTTGATGAACCTACCTCGGGACTGGACCCCAATCAAATCCTGGAGATTAGGGAATTGATCCGTGAACTGGGAACAGAGAAAACAGTCATTCTGTCCAGCCACATCATGCAGGAAGTTCAAGCCCTCTGTGACCGCGTGATTATAATAAACAAAGGGAAAATAGTCGCGGATGACACCACAGAAAACCTCAGCTTCCAGTTTGGTGACCGTTCTCGTTTGGTAGTAGAACTCGATTCCCCAGATCCGGATTTCTCTATGTTACTTGCTCAATATGACAGCATCCGGTTGATCAGTTCAGTAGTCAATAATGGCACCACGACCATTGAATTTGAGGCAGCAAACGACATCGATCTGAAGCGCGAGGTTGCCATCTTTATGAGTAAAAATGGAATGATTGTGAGCGGCATGTATGTCAAGAAACACTCTTTGGAAGAGATATTTTACAGCCTGACCACGTCAGTAACAGATGATCAAGTCTCGATCATTGCAGATGAAATACTAACCGATACCGATGACTTACCGCAAACCGATAATAATGAAGATACCGGGAGAGACCAAAAATGAACGGAACTTTTATCATAGCCAAAAAAGAGCTACGGCTTGCCATGAGATCGATTACTACCTACATCATCTTTGTGATCTTTTTGGTGATTTCCGGAGTTTTCTTCTCTACTTCGGTGTTCAAGATTGCCAAAGCCGAGCTTCGTGCTACCTTTGGGATCATCAACATGATCTTTTTGTTCTACATTCCTGCTCTCACCATGGGAACCATATCCAAAGAAAGATCAAATGGAACCCTTGAATTGCTTTCCACTATGCCCATTCGGCTCAATAATATCGTCTGGGGAAAGTTCTGGGCGGTAATTGCCCAATTGGCGATTGCCCTCTTTTTTACCACAGTTTATGTGGGAGTCATCGTAATGTTTGGAGTGGGGACGGATTTTACCGCGCTCTGGACAGGATATTTGGGACTAATGTTCGTAGGTGCCACATATACAGCAATTGGCTTGTTTGCTTCCAGTATGCAAACTAACCAGGTATTATCGTTTATCCTGGCGTTTGTGATCTGTGCCTTCTTCTACGTGATACAATATGCTATGCCCTTCCTTCCGGCGATATTGGTTGCACCATTTCAGTTCATCGGATTTGACTTTCATCTTCAGAATTTCTTGAGAGGGGTCATCGATACTCGCGATCTCATCTATTTCGGTAGTTTGATCTATGGATTTCTGCTATTGGCAGAGTTTAACCTCAGATCTCAGAACACCATGCAGGAGCGCTAAAATGAAACAACACACACTCTCTCGATCACTGATTAGCACTCTGGGCATGAATATTGCTATTCTGATTGTACTCAATCTTATCAGTACCATGTTTTTCTATAGACTCGACCTTTCCAAAAACAGATCGTATACGCTGGGCAAAGCCAGTAAGGATTCGGTGCGTAAATTGGAAGAGAACATGGTCATCAAGATCTATGCTTCCAAAGACCTTCCCTCGGATTTTTTGAGTTTAAACTACTATCTCAAAGACCTCCTCACCGAATACAAGATATATGGCAAAAGCCGTTTCAGTTTTGAATATATAAAAGCTCAGACTGCCGAACAGCTACAGCAACAGGCAGCGGTTAACAACCTGGGAGTGTTCCGGGTGCAGTCCTTTGAAAACGATCAGATATCACTCAAAGAAGTGGTGTTTGGCATGACTTTTGAATACAAAGGAAAGATCGAGCGTCTAAACTTCTCTCCCAGTATGCAAAGTAAACTCGAATACGAAATCACTTCTCTCATCAAGTCTATGGCAAACGTCAATCGAGCGGAGTTGTTTGTCTGGCGAGATTCTACGTTCTATTCCTACCCGACAGAAGTGTTCAGCAAAAACCTGGAAAGCAATTACAAAGTGATATCGACCGATCTCAATACTCCCCTTAGCCAGGGAGGCGTATTACTACTGACCGGTGTTCGCGAAGTCCTCTCCGAGGATCAATTGTACAATCTGGATCAGTATATCATGCACGGCGGAAAGATAGTCCTCCTGCAAGACCGCACCACGATTACACCAGAGTCTATCATAGAAATACAGACGAATCTCTTTTCCTTGCTAAACCACTATGGTATAGAGATTAAACCCAATATGGTTATGGACTATATATGCGATGAACAGCGGGTCGGTATCTCAAAAACCATACCCTTCCCGATTTTCCCTGTCGTAAGAGGCACGGACCACAGCATTATCACAAAGAACATCGACAATATCGTCTTGTATGTAGCTTCCGAACTAGCTCTCACCAAAAATAACGACAATTTGAAATTCGATCCGATCCTGAAAACTTCGCCCAATTCCGGTTTGGTTAAAAGTCCGAACTTTGCAGTGGATCCCAATATCTTCAATATTCATACCAGAGAACAATTTCCCCTCCCTGCGATTACGGTTGGTGCCAAGATTGAAGGCAGAGTCACGAGCTATTTTGCAAATGATCCGGTTCGCAGTGCAAATCCGGAGTTCAAAAAATCTATAGACGACGCAGAATTCGTAATTTTTGGGGATCGTGATCTCTCGATTGATCAGGAAAACAACCTCTTCCGCGATCGCGCCTATATTGTGTTCAACGCCGTTGATTACCTGCTGGGCAACGAGTCAATGATCAAGATCCGTTCCAAATCTCTGCTCTCCAGCATGCTCAATATCCGTCGTTACCTGGAAAGTTATGGATTGATGTACGAAGATATTGCCAAAACTGAAGTACAGATCAAAACAGGCATCAAAGTTGCTTGTGTAGTACTACCATCTCTCTTTTTAGCATTACTGGGGCTTTTCTTCTTCTCAGCTTACCAAAAGCATAAAAGGAGCGTCAAGTAATATGAAACTACGTCAAATAATCCTAATTGTAACTCTGTTCCTTTTAGTCGGAGTGTACTTCTTGCTTCGCACCAAACAGCCTGTAGAGCGGACAAAGTCTCTGATTCCGGTGGATTCTACAATCATTTATGGGATCGAGATCTCTGATCCTGATAATGTTGTCGAGATGCAAAAAGTGGGGGATAAATGGCAAATAGTCAAGCCCATACGTTGGGATGCAAATAACTATAATGTCAGCAGATTGTTCCGCGAGATTATTCAGATCCAGGTGCCGAGAACCATCATGGCAGATGGCAATGACGCCATCAAACGCTATGGACTTACTGCTGATAAGGCGATGCAGCTCAAACTTTACGACAAAAACAAGACCATTCTGGCTCATTTGTACTTCGGAAACCTGAACAATCCCAACGACTATTTCCGTTATGAAGGTTCCAAAGACATTTTCCAAATCAAGGAAAAAGTCACAAATAGCTTTCCTCCCGAACTATCTCGCTGGCGTTCGCCCTCTGTACTTTCGTTCCAGGAGCAGGATATCAAACGAATTGAAGTGGAGCACCCCAAGGCAAAATACGTGCTAACTGCCGGTAAATCTTCCTGGCTTTATAAAGATGCAAAAGAAGATTTTGCCATTTCCAACGACAATCGTGCTATGATGCGCACGGTGAGTATATTGAGCCGCTTGGAAACGCAGGGATTTATCGACAATCCATCCCAGGCTCAGCTCCTGGCGTATGAACAACCACTGAGCACTGTGCGGATATTCATGAAGGATGGCACAATGCGCAAGCTGATTTTTGCACAGATTACATCTAATGATATATACGTTATGGTGGACGATAAAATCAACGTGTTGTATGGTGTTTCCGGTGATACTCTGGAGCGTTTCACGCGTTACGCATTGGTCTTCCAACAATCATATATGTAAGGACAAGATGATCAATAGATATTATCAGCTAGCTCAAAACGTCTATGAACAGATCTCGGATCTGTGGACAATCACCGGAGTCGGAAATCCGGCCCGGGGCGATAGCCTGGACGTGGTACAACGGACTTTGGAACATGGAGGTGTCATACTGGTGGCTTATGCAGAGGATCTGTCGATCGGAACCGCATGGCTCACCCATGATTTTAGACGGCTCTATATACACCATATGGCAGTTCATCCCCTATGGCAAAACCATGGCATAGGCAAAAGCTTGATGCAGGAAGCTATTCAGATAGCTCATGAACTGGGTTTCCAGGCAAAGCTCGAAGTACATCAGGATAATCCTGCTGCCAATAAGCTATATGCGAACTTTGGGTTTGAACCCCTTACCGGCTACACTGCCATGATCAAACGGGACGTATAGCTTGCTTCACTACTAGCGATTCACCCCTCCGATTCTATCTTCGTATTGAGCTTTGATTGTACAGCATGATCAAAGCTCAATATTTGTATGTCTGCAAAACTGAGAATCAGGAACCATCCACAGTTGTGCAGATAATGATATTATAATGCCAGAAATCGTGCTCTCTCAATTTATATGTATTGACTCGCGCGCGCGGTGATACCCACTTCCTTACTCGATTCTGAGGTGAACCCCTCGTGACTCCCTCGTGATTCTCAGGTGGGGCGACGGTTTCACGAGGGTAGTACCACTCCGGCATCTGGGATTCAGCTATGCTTTCGGGATACTGAACCGGTTTATTGAGACTATTATCTTAATCTTTCAGGTTGAAAAAAACCGTTTTCAACCCTTCAAGTGACTATTCACAACATGCCAGTATAGGTCCTGAGAGCTCTCTATAGAGAGTACAAACACGGATACAGCAAGAAAGATGAAGTTTTTTTCACATTTATTAGGTGCGATTTCACAATTGTTTACAGCAGATTGTTGTCTCTCAGTAAGGAAAAGAAGCGCAAATTAATCTTGACAAAAAAGGGGCGGTAAAGAATATGACAAAACGCTTCCGTGATTGAGTGATTCAAGAGCGGTTAGCAGGAACCTAGATCTTTAAGAAAGTAAATAGAGTGCTATAGATGTTTGAGCGAGCCAAAGTCAATTATTTTATAAATGATGGAGAGTTTGATCCTGGCTCAGGACGAA
>PHBQ01000008.1 GCA_002841975.1 Candidatus Cloacimonetes bacterium HGW-Cloacimonetes-1 | reverse complement strand
TGGGCTCTACTTCGCGGACGATATTGTTGCGTTTGACCGTATCTGCCAGAAAGTAGGGGATCAGAATAGCCTTGAAGAGCAGAGTTTCGACCGCCACAAAGATGAATTGGATGAGGTTAAATTCGTTGGTATTGAGGATCGTCAGCGCAAAGAGGATCAAACCTTGCACAATCAGGATCTTGATAATGGTGGTCAGCATATTGGTCACCGATGCAAAGAGTAAGGTGACTCCAAAGATTACGACTAATATATCTGCCATTATCAGATACCTCCATAATGCTTTGCGACTAATGCCGCCAAAACTAAGATTGCTACCGATAAGGGTACTGCCACAAATTCTAAATTACGATTCATCCGAAAACGAGCCAGAGCACATTCCACCAGTCCCGTCAGAATTGCCAAGCCGACTACTATCCCCAGATAGAGCGTTGTCACCAGCAGCACACTCTGACCCCAGGGAATCAAAAAGTAGGAGATCAACGATGCATAAATCAGCATCTTGAGTGCTGCGGCATAATGAATGAAAGCAAGATTGATCCCGGAATTGTCCAAGACCATTACCTCATGCACCATTGTCAATTCCAGATGCGTATTGGGGTCATCAAAGGGAACTCTGGCACCTTCTACCAAGAGCATGATGAAGAGTGCCAGTGCCGTTAAAATGGCAATAATGACAGACCATTCATCATAGATACTGATCGTGTGAAACGCCACCAATTGGCTCAAGCTCTGCAGCCCGCCCAGATAGGATAGCGATGCCACCACCAGAAACATTGCAGGTTCCAAAAACACAGTAAAAGACAGCTCCCGACTGGCACCCATCCCCTCAAAACTGCTGGCGGTATCCATCGCACTGAGTACCATCACGGCTTTGGCCAGAGCCAATAAATAGGCAAAGAGGATGAAATCACCCTGGAAACTCAGGATCGCCCGGTAATAGCCAAAGGGCACAAACAGTCCGGCACAAAATATTGCGGCGACGGCTATAGAGGGGGCAATGCTGAAGATAAAACCGGTGGACCTGCTCTGCACCTCTGACTTGCGGAGCAGCTTGAAAAACGTACTGAATGGCTGCCACACCGGTGCACCTTTGCGACCTGCCCATACGGCTTTGGTTTTGTTCACGATCCCAATGAAGACAAAGGGCATCAGTAGCATCAAGAGAACATTGATAATCATCTCACCCCCAAAACTACGATGCATAGCAAAGCGATCAAAAAGATCAGCAGATAAGTGATGTAAACCTGGGTTTTATCGCTATCAATCCGGGCAAAGAACCTGAATACGGAAGCGATTTTGTCCACCAGTGGGCGGATCCCGCCGTTATCCACAAAATCCCGGAGTTCGGTGTGAGATTCCAGCTGCTGGGGAAAGATATCTGTCACAGTATGCAGCCGTGTTCTTCTGCGCATAAATGGTTTGAGAAAATAAGCGATGGGACCGATAAAAGAATTGCCGCTGTATTGCATGCGCGCCGTGGGATGCTCATAGCCACAGCCCCAGGTGGGCTCGCAGGTTTTGCGCAAGAAACGGCTACGGGACAGATACAAGGCTACGAAGATTGCAAAAAATACCGGAATTACGATGCTCAATACCTTCAGCACCTGCCACAAGCTACCGCTCAACACGGAGGGATAGCCCAGATAAACTGCTACGGGATTGACCAAATATATACCCAAAACCGCAAACAGTCCCAAGCCCAGGCAGAGGATTGCCAACACTGCTGGCACAATCAGCATCAAGGCAGGAACTTCCACGGCAGCAGCCGCTTGCGGAGAACGGGCAGTACCCAGGAAGATAAAAGAGTAGAGTCGCAGAAAAGCAAAAAGTGCCAAAGCTCCGATAAATGCTAAGCCGCCCGTTGCAATGATGGATCCCACGTTTACTGCAAGGTCTCCCAACTGGAATCCGCAACAAATACCCAGATAAATTAGCAGTTCGGAGACAAATCCGTTGAAGCCCGGTAATGCCGAGATCGCCATCACTCCGCCCAAACCCAGCACTGAACTGTATTTCATCCGTTTCTGTAAACCTCCCAAGTGATCCAATTCCAGGCAATGGGTTTGGCAATAGACATTTCCCATCAGATAAAACAACAAGGCTTTGAAGAGCGAGTGGTTTACGACATGGAGCAAAGCGCCACAGATGCCCAAGGCAGCCATCCAGGGATAGCCATAGATCTTGCCCATCAAAGCTACACTGATACCCAAGCCAATAATCCCGATATTCTCGATCGAGGAATATGCACAAATCCGCTTGATATTGGTTTCCACCAGGGCATGGATTACTCCCAAAAATGCCGTTAATAACGATACTATGCCGAAGCCCAGAACCAGCCAAGGTGACATCACACATAGATTGAGTACCATTAAGATACCAAATATCCCTGTTTTGATGATGAGCCCGGACATGAGCCCGGAGATGTGACTGGGTGCTGCGGGATGAGCCTTGGGTAGCCAGGAATAAAAGGGAAAGAAACCTGCCTTGAACGCAAAACCAACCATCAGCAAGGTCGCTGGCAATAGCGGTAACCCTTTGTAGTCCGAAAAGTTAAAGCTGCCGCTGTGGAGATAACTCAATGCAAACCCGGCTAGTAAAAACAAGGCACTCACGTGCATCATGATAAAATAATACAAGCCGCTGCGGACTGTTTCCGGCTTTTCCTGGTCGTACATCAAGGCAAAAAACGATGAAAGACTCATGATCTCCCAAGCCGCAAAGAACAGCACACTATGCTGCGCCCAGACCAAGAGATGCAAGCTTCCGCTCATCAAGCCCAAGAAAAAGAGGTGTGCGCCTAAGCCTTTATCGGGATATTGAGCCAGATATGCATGGCCATACCACGCTCCCAGCGGGATACCTACGGCAAAGATCAGTCCAAAAAGAGCAGACAGCGGATTTAAGGACAGCTCGGCAGTTCCCAGCATCCCCGGAAGAGTCAATACATATGCGGCATGATGTTGACCGCTCAGAACCGAGATGTAATCTCTACACAGAAATATGCCGGCAATACTCACCAGCGTCGCAAATACTGCAGTTTTGCGGGTAAAGGACAACAGGGTTCCCAACAAGATAATCAGCAATCCCGCTATCATTTACACCGTCCCAAAAGCCGCATCAGGCTGCTGATGAGGTTAAGCGGATGCACCGGACACCCCGGTAAATAGAGACAAGCAGCATAGCGCTCCAAAAAACTGCGTTCCAAGGCAGGAGATTCTGCAAAAATACCTCCGGAGATGGCACAGCTCCCGTTCAGGATCACTACCTTTGGTTCCGGGATAGCCCGATATGTTTGTTCGAGGGCAAATGCCATGTTGCGGGTGAGCGGTCCCGTCACTATCACCGCATCTGCATGCCGGGGAGATGCCACCACTTCGATGCCATAGCGTCCCATATCAAAATTTACATTGTTGCAGGCATTGAGTTCCAGTTCACAGGCGTTACAGCCTCCGGCACATACATTGCGCAGTGCCAAAGAATACTTGCAGATCTTGGCAAATGAGGGGCTAGGAGCGATTGCCCGCTCCCGATATTCCTGAAAACTCAGTCCTTTGTGGACGATCAGTGCTTCCCGACTGCTAGCGCCTGTCTGATGCTCGTTGGCAAAGCTAAAGGTCCGGGGAAAATTTCTGCTACACAATCCACAAAATATGCACTTTCCCAGATCCATACTATAGGCTGCGATAGCCCCGGTAGGACAGGATTTGGCAGCAGCCGCAAAGTCCTCCGCATCCTCCCTCAAGATCTGTGGAAAGCCCTGATAGGCAGGGTCGAGCGTTGCAGTAGTGGGGTCCTTCACAGCTTGATAGCCGTGACCGAGGCGTGCCTTGATCAGATCAAACATCCTGCCTCCTCATAAATCGTGACCACAGTAGGAGAGGTTAAAACTCTTGTTGCAGACCGGAAAGTCCGAAACTCCGTTGCCTCGTACAGATAAAGCCAGGGCAGTCCAGTTGTGAAAAGAAGGATCATAGATGCGGTAAAACACTGGTCTGCCATCCGCATCGGTGCGGAGGGCATGCACGATCTCCCCGCGCCAACCTTCCACGATGCTATAGGCTGTCCGGTTTGGCAGTAACTGCGTCGGAGAGATGCACTGGGGAGCGACTTCCGGCAGAGTTGAGAGCCAGTTCAAAATCATCTCGAGTGATGCCAAAACTTCTTGATAACGTAGATAAGCCCGGTCATAGACGTCTCCGGATTCCAGGCATATTGGCTCAAAATCCTGATAGGGACAAAATGGATACGCTGCTCTGGCGTCGCGAGAGATTCCACAACTGCGTGCCACCATCCCCCGAAATCCGAGGCTGAGCGCATCAGCTTTTTTTACTATACCGGTGCTATCAAATCTACTGTCCACTCCCCCGTTATTAAACATCGCATCTCCACAATACATCACTTGGCAGCGCACCTTTCGGAGGACATTGACGGCATAACTGTTGTGTTCGGCATCAATGCCAAAATTGATCCCACCCGGGCAGAGCCAGCCTTTGCCATAGCGACTGCCACAAAATTGGAGGCAGAGATTGATCACGTTTGTGCGGAGTGCGGCAAAGAAATTGAGACCGGAGAGATAGGCAATGTCACCGGCCAGGGCAGAAAGATCCGCCAGATGCATGGCAATGCGTTCCAGTTCCAGAGCTATGGCTCGTACCCTGTGTACAGGATCCGTAACCGTGATCCCGCTCAGCGCTTCGATGAGCCTCACATAAGCCATGCCATGTCCGATCACACTATCACCGGCAATTTGTTCTGCCAGCTGCATCCGGGCACAAATATCTCCCTCTAAAAAGAGTTCCATCACTCCCCGATGCTGATAGCCCAGTTGGATTTCGAGGTGATGCACGGTCTCGCCGTCGCAAATAAAGCGGAAATGACCGGGCTCGATGACTCCCGCATGCACAGGCCCCACCGCCACTTCATGCAATTCCGGAGACGCAGAGGAAAAGAAGGGATAATCTTTGATGGCATGTCTATCGGGATCTGAATAACGCAGCGGTTTCAGCCAAGGGTGGCCCGTGGACACGATTTGCCATTCTTCCCACAGCTCTCGCTCAAAGATATGAAACACCGGTGCCAGAGGTGTGAGCGAGGCATAGCTGTGCCCCTCCGGAAAGGGAGTGCTAAAGACAGCGGTGTCCTTTCCGTCCCGACTACCCATGATACACAGGATCAAGCGCTCCCGACTGCCACAATACACCAAAGGCAGATAGGACAGAGCTGCGAGGCTCAGACACTTTTCAATAAATTCAACAGTCGACAGGATGGGTATATCGTCCGTGATTATTGGGATTCCGGGCGAAAACTCCACAGATGATCTGCAATCAGCCATATCTTCATCCAAAAAAGGATTACACTCCTCAATTTTGCTTTACTGCCCACCATCAATAAACAAGTAATCTTGTAAAGTTATTTTTGGCTTGCCATACCGGAGCTTTTCGTACCGGAGCTTGCTGAAGCTCCGAGCTTTTGTCTTTGCGGAGGATCGGCATCCTCCGGCTACGGATTGAAACGCAATGAAAACTGGCGAACCACCATTCGCCCCTACATTTTCTGTGCGGAGGATCGGTGTCCTCCGGCTACGGACTGGTAACTCCTGTTCGAGAAAAAACCCGCCTGCTAAACTGAGCAGACGGGCTGGATTTGTTAGCCTGCAGATAAATGATGCGACTGGCATCACCCTAAAACTTAGGGAATATCCGTGGAAGCTGCGATGTAATAGAATTGAGCGGGACGAATCGGAATCTCACAACTCCAGTAAAGGTAGGCTCGTTCGGAGGAATTGCGAACCGCGTTCACTTTTGCGGATCTGTCCCATTCATTTCCGCTTGGAATTGCTGTGTTGCGAGCAAAGGAGCCGAGTTGGGATACATCCGTGAAAGGTCCTTCCGGACTATCTGCTGCAAAGATCTTGTAGGAGACGGCACCGGCGACGCTTTCCCAGCTTAGTTTGATCTGATTTTCTACCAACTCCAGACAGACATTGGCAGGAGCACTCAAAGTAGCCATGGGAAGATGGAAGGTATAAGGTTCCAGGGGATTGCCCAAGATTTGATTATTGACAAAGGGCAAGCTCTCCTGTACATCCATAATCTCTTCGCTGTCAGCCCAATAGATCTTGTAGGTAAGGGGTTGGTTCTGCGCATTGGAATACTGGGTGAGAAAAAACACCCATTGGTCGAGCACTCGGACCGGGGTGGCGATCCCGCGGCACTCGTCGCCGTAAAACGCGGCCAGCAAGATGTTTTGGCTATTAAGCAGAGTATTGTTGCTACTTACTACGGATGTGATATTGGCAGAGTATTCATATTCCAGAGGATTGACCTACCAGCCGTCCGGTTCGCGTAGGGTGGCTATTGGAGCCTTGTTCCAGTCCGGTGTTTCCTCGCGAGGTATTACATAATCCGGATAGGTAAAAGAACCACTGTTTATAGTCTTCAGCATATAGCCTTTCCCGGCATCCATAAAGAGCAGGGATCCGAACCAACCGTATCCATCTATGTATTGAGAGTAGCCGGTTTGGTTTTTGATCAGGTCTCCGGTCACAGGATTGGGAATGTTTGCCAGCGCTTGTGTGACACTGATGCTCACATGTGGCAGATATCCAATCCAGTTCCAGCCGCTGCCATAAGCAAGCGGAGTGGTGAGAGGCGGTTCCAGGCTTCCGATCACTTGCAATTCATCAGGATTAGTGAGCTTGATTTTCACCATTTCTGTGGTAGCAATGGTATTCAGATTTCCTATCCAGCCTATGCCTGTGTGGTATTGATCATAAGCCGTTTGGCTTTTTATGACATCATTTTCCGCAGGAGAAAGAGTCGCCAGTACATCATTCACCTGCATTGAGGTAGAATTGAGTAAGTTCACCGAAATCCAGTTCCAGCCGCTACGGCAAGGTATAGAGCGGAACAAAGTGGGGCTGACATGAATGGTCACCGGCAAAATCGGCGTACCGTAAACCTCTCCGGAGCTGAAGCTATAGGATTCCGTGATGCCAAAATGCTCCTTGTTGGTAGAAGAATCCCAAACCCTGAAGTAGAGTTCTTCCGGGTCTTCTTCATTACTGTGGATAGTCAGGAAGAACAGATAAGCTCCTCCCGAGTATGGCACGCTCTTGATATTGGCATAGCCACGGCAGACATAATCATTATTTGCATCCAGTACAAAAGCTCCGATAATGTCGTTGGCATCAGAGGAGATTTCGCCTTCCATCATCAGTTGCCCGGTGATGGTCATGGAGTAATCAAAATTATCCAGTTGGGTGGTTGCCCAGACAGGAGGATTTGCCAACACATTTACTTCAAAGATGAGAGGTTCTTTGCCCAAACTGGGAATATCGGCATAGACAGTGTCCCGGAAGGTACCGTAACCCAACTGATTGCTTACCGTAAACACCAGAGTTTGCGAGCCCAAGGGCAAGATATTTCCGCTGCCGGTATTCACAGTAAGCCATTCCGGTAAATCTGTGATGGTAAATGAAGTCATCTGACCACCGGAATTGTGCAGATAGGTAGTGATTTCTAACGATTGTCCCAGCGGTTTGATGATCTCCAGCCGAGGCTGAGCCCAAGCAACCGGATTGGCGTTTACATAGAATTCCCACTCCACCGCTTCCGCCATAGGATTTCCAAACATGTCTTTGAGGCCGGAAACTGTAACCTTTACGTTTTCGTTTTCCATATAATAATTGGCTGTTGTACGAGGAACAATCGAAACTGAGCTTCCATTCACCTGTACATTTACATCAATATCCAATTGATTTCGGAGAACAAGCACTGAAACGGATTCCGGATAAATGGAGTTGGGATCGATATCCTCTGTAAAAGTAAGGGATATTACATCACCCAATTGTAACACTCCGTCTGATGGTTGGGGCAAACCCCACACCACAGGAGAGCTGCGGTCGATGGTTCCTGTGATGGTATCCGTAAACCAATCAACTGGAATGTTGTTTAGAGTAGTTGTAGCCCGAAGCTGATAAGCACCGTCTGCCAAAGTGGAGATATTCCAGGGAACTGTAATATAGTAGGGATGGCCTTCCAGAGCATCTCTCATTACTTCAAAAGCAGGTAGCCAGATGGCGGATTGCGGATGTTTGTATTGCAGTTTGATGGATGTGAAGTCTGCTTTGGTGAGGTCATAATCCTGCAAGACAATTGCCAACGTGTCGTTTAGAGCCTGGTTTGCCATCCAGTTATTCTGTGGGTTCCGAATAGCAACTCTGCTATATGGAGCTTCCCAAGAGATATCAAAGGATTTGAAAACATCAAAGTAATGATCTGGTGGCCCCTCAGAACCTCTATCTCCCTCGGCATAGAACTCCAATGTCAAGTCTTCCATCTCATAACCAAAGAGACCCGGATCTACTGTCAAAACAGCCTGGGTAGTTTGACCGCCTTCCAGATCAAATGCCATCCTCCCACCAACGGTAGCACCGTTGATTTTGACGGTTGCTCCCGTGGTGTTTGTGGCATTCATCACTTCCAGGAAGTATCTGCGAGCTTCATTTGTTTGGCTCGTGTTGCTGAGATACAACAGAAAAGCTGCGGTAGAGCCCATGGGCAAATTACTGACAGAATATGTATTCGCCGTCATCATCACACCCTCACGAGGTTGTGTATTGGGCTCCCATGGGCAGGAGGATGCACCGGAGACTAAATGAAATACCGGAGTTCCATACTGAGGATCTACCCCTACATCTACCGAGAAATAGTCAGAATTATCGGAGAGGGCAGAGGTAATATCATCATCTGCCAAAGTGAAGGATGAAGTGGTGGTAGCCTCTGTTGTCGATGTTTCTGAACTACCTAAAGTAATGGCAGTTTTAATACTGGTTCCACCCTCAACACCCATACCATCTACACTGATACCTAATGTTGCCCCAAGTGTAGCACTCACCACTTGTTCAAATTCAAATGTCTGCCTTCCGGATACAGCATTAGATTCTGTATATGTATAGGAGGGACCGGCATTGAAAGAATAATTACCGGGATGATTGGGATTGGTTGTGGCATTTGCTTTGTTATCTTCATTCATTACCAGATACTGTCGCCACAGGTTAGCAGAGGTGGTATCCCCGATTGTCACAAGATTTGGTATTACAGTATTGCGGATTTGGCTATCCGTATAAATATAAACTGTGGCAAAGCCATTGGGAGTGATCATACAATCGTTCTCCAAGACTACATTATGAGCCACTGCATCCCAAGATACTAACTTTGTACTACCCCATACCAGATTGATAGCTGCACCTACAAATACATCGGCTCCATCACCGATGATGGCATCAGCATTGGAGGTGGTATATGCTTCGGAGGTGGTAAAAGTATAGGTTTGCTCCTTACTACTGCTCTGTTTCTTTTCCACAGATAAACCGGATTCCATATCAGCAGTGATGTCTATCTTCGTTTCTTTGTTGAAAAAGCCGGTGCCTGCTTGAAAGGTGATATCGGTACCCAAGTGCAATTTAGCAAAGGTATCAGTTGTCCTGTCTTTACACGCGCTAACGCTGAAAGACTGGGAAACACTGCTTTGAGTAGCGAAGGAAGCAAAGCTCCCATCACCGGGAGGATCATGCATTATCAGGAGAGGAAGCGCCGGTGAAGTAGTAGCAAAAGTGCTTTCAAGTGGTTTCACTCCTTCCGTCAGAGCCCAGTCACTTTTGGTTACCGTTCGATTTGAAGCTCTATCTCTTACCGTAAATTCGATCTGTTTCTGGTATTGCCGAGCATAATCGGCCTGAATGTTTGGTAGATGAGGCACAAAGCTATATACATAGACAGTAGTATCCGCTATGCTTACATTTGTAGTGCCCTTGGTGCCTATTTCATCTTTGATTTTAAGATCAAATTCAGTCAGATATGTTTTTTGGTTTGGATGACCGGTAAAGCTGTAATCTTCAAAGGCTGAAACAGCTACCGAATACCATTCGTTCTGGGTCACTACATAGAAAAGTGAATCAGCGTATTGGCCTTCAAAATGATCCAGAGAAACGGAATCCGGCCAGGCCACAGCAATGTGGAGTGGAGCCCGCCACTCAAAACGCAAAGTATCCCCGGCAGCATCTGCATTGGTCAGATCCAGGTTCAGAGTCATTGTAAACGTAACATCATTGGCAAGGTTAAAGGGATCTTCAACAGGATCAATGGTGATATTGTAGTTTAGCGGGATTACGTTGCCGATTACTACCTGCCCGCTGGTCCAGTCTAGCTCTGCTGCGGATACGGTCCGGCTATAATCGTACGAGTTGGTTGCTGAACTAAGCGCAAGATCAAAAGTACCAATACTCCAAGATTCGATACCACCTACCACTTGCACGCACACATTTGTTTTAAACATATCATAGAAGTTAATATTGGACCAGGGATGGGTAACCGTCCCCAGATTCTGTACGCGGTCAAAAGTATGTTCATTAAAGTGGGCTGAAACAACGCAAGCAGTTCCATGTTCCACTTCCAATACATAGTAGCCGTCCGCGTTCGTAAGCACCAACGGAATAGCTTGTACTCCATTCACCCAGATGCTGGCGTTTGCCACCGGTATAAGTGAATTATCATACCTGATATACCCGGAAATGGGAATCATAGAGTTATCTGTAAAGTCCACATTGTTGGCAGCGATATTGCTGGAACTAAGGGTCACCATTCGTTGTTCCGGCTGGAACAAATGCCCCAGCTTGGAGGGAGTAACCGTGAATGTGATGGCAGAGCCATAGGGTATTTCGGAGATTATATAGTTTCCCCAGCCATCGGTAAGGGCACCCAGAGACATACCTGCATCATTGGAAGACCAGGTGCAATTGCTCACCACCCCATTATGTGCATAGTTCGTGGCATCAAACAAAGTGGATCCCGTTCCTTCATTCATAGCCCAATAGCCCTTGAGTCCGGGTGAATTGCTGGGTACTACGATGCTCATTGACTCTACTATCTGGGAGGAATCTCGGACGACTGTCCAAATCCGGATGTCATCCATATAGCCTACAAATCCCGTGGGAACGACGAAGTCTTCTGCCATGTATAAACCAAAATGTCTGTTCATAGTCTCAGCAACTTGGATAGTGTCAATATACATGTGCATATTGTTGGTAGTAACATCGTTTACCATAGCAATGTGATGCCAGCTATTATCATTTACGTTAATCGATGTGTCCTGCTGAACCAAAGACTGTATTCCATCCATATATTTGACTTTCCCGGAAGGGTCGATTTGCAGACGTTGGTTGCCGGATTTCAGAAGGGTTACATTGGTGCTGTTGGTTTTCACCCACATTTCCAGAGTAAAGTCCTGATTCATTTCCACCTCTGGATTCGCAAAGGATATGGAGGAATTGTACGCAAATTGTATGCATCTGCCCACGGAGGGAGCTAGGGATATTTTCACTCCCATCACGGGGTTATCGTTGGATGTCTTTACTTGGCCGGAGATCACACCATTGGGCTTGATATAGCCGGTGTCTTCGGTGGATAAAGTTGTTGCGGTTTGATTGAAAGCCTCTATCTGATAGACATAAATAGTGCCCCCCAAAGCAGTATAGTCCAGATATGTATAAGTCTGATTATTTGTTGTTGCCAGAATTGTCCCGTTGCGCAGGACTCTGAATCCTGAAATTGCAGGATTGTAATTGGGGTTAAAAGTCCAGCTCAGATGAACATATCCCGGATACAAGTTACTGCCATCAGAAGCATTAAAGTTTCCGGGACACAAATACCCCTGATACTCGTAGGCTCCCATATCGATACGACCGGAAGAAGAGGTAGTGGGTATATATAGCCGGGGATTGTTCTTAAGATCGCTCACCGGCAAAAATAGTTCGCTGATGTCTGCTGTACCCGCATTGATACAAAAAGACGAGTTGGATATGTTGTACGGATTAGCAGCTTCACCTGTGAATTCCGGATCGTGATTGATGTTCCCGGTTCCCGAATATCCGCCCTCTATATCGCAATATTGAACGTCGCTGAGGCTACTTCCGGCAAAGGGTGAACTGCCGTTTGCCCAAAATATACTGTTCCGGATTTGCGGTGGAGTGCCCAGCGCAGTGGCATAGATTGCTCCCCCATTGCTCGATGTATTATCTGCCACAGTGCAATTGCTCACCTCTGCAACTACAGGATTGTTGAGATACAAGGCTCCACCTTGCTGGGCAGTATTGCTGTCGAGGATGCAGTTAGACATTTTTACAGTGGAGTGAAGGTTGCTGACTCCCCCGCCATTTTCTGCCTGCCCGGCTCGGATGACACAGTTTTGTATTTGCAGCAAGGGATAGGCGTTTGCCCGGATATTACCATTTTCTGTGCCGTGCTCCACGGTACAATATTTCAGGCTACTGGAGGTATTGGTACCGGATATAGTTCCGTCAAAAGACAATCCTCCCCATCCGGTTTCTGGGGTCATTTGGGTAAAAGTGATCGGATTGGAATATGTTCCCTCAGCGATCAGATTTCCATTGACGATAAACTGTTTACCGGGAGTAAAAGCCAACGAGACCCCCGGATTTATACTCACGGTTCGCTGATTGATCACATATAGATCATCCTGGATGTTCTGATTTGTATCTATTACAGTTCCGTCTAACAGGATAGCTCTATCACCCTGGACCTCAATAGCCCCCACGTCTATTCTATTCAGCGAAGTAGCCAAGCTACCTTCAGCCCAAGCAAAGGTTTTGAAACGAGGGTTACCATTGATGTCATAAAGGGCAGACCCTGTCAATATCGTAGCGGGATCACCTGCATTGATGCAGGGAGAAAAACTATCCATCAGATAGCCTGAACCGGGGTTGCCCTCGGCATAGGAGATCAAAGGATCAAGCTCAAAGCAGTTTACGCAGGCACCAAGCACAGCATTCATATCTTTGATGTTGCAATAATAGAAATGTATCCCGGGAGCTATGGAAGTCATGATTCGTATACCAGATCCCCAGAATATGCAATTTTTGAAATTCTGTACAGTGTTTGAATATCCGCCCGACGCTACCCAGAGATCGTTGCCATACGTGGCAGTATTGTTGATCAGGGTACAGTTTGTAACGTTGTGCTCGCCTTTGTAATAGATGTATATTGCTCCCCCTGTGCCGGAAGCGACAAGTGCTTGATTAAGATATCTATCATTTGCGGCATTAGAGTCAAAGATGCTGTTATTTATGCTGACATTGTATGTCAATGGAAGAGCAACGCCATTATAAATGCACACTGCACCACCAAAACCAGATGTAACATTACCTTTGAATAAGCAGTTGTTTACACTCATGGCATCAGAGGCTGTAATAGCTCCTCCAGATTTGTCCGCAGTGTTATTGATGAATATACAGTTTTCTATTGTTAGATTTGCACAGACGGCATACGGAGATGTTTCTTGCTGATGGGCATATATGGCACCACCTCCATTTGCTGCAGTACTATAATTTCCCTCAAAGGTACAGTGGGAGATGTTTGCAGAACTGTAGGCACAGTTGATAGCAGCACCGCCGTTAGTATTCGATGCAGCGGAGTTCAGCGTGTAGTTGTGAAAAAACCTGGTATAGCTGATATTTACAGAGTTGACACCCACCAGAGAAACAGCACCCCAAGTTTCGACCCCGTCTGCACTTGCATTTTCGATTACACCATAGCTGATCGAGCTTCCACTGCTTCCGCTGAGCATCTTGATACCTTTCCATTTTGACGCAGGTAATGTGGAACCGGTAAAGCGGATGGAATCCTGCTCCGTACCTACAGCCAACAGTTTTCCTGCAACCGTCAATTTGTAAGCTCCCAGAAAGTTCACCGTAACACCGGGATTGATGGTTAAAGTGGCTGCACTGGCAATAGTTACATCCCCGGCGATGTTTATCGTGGCCGCACTCCAGGTAGTATTGGTGGAAACTGTTCCGCTAATGCTTGAGTAAGGCACGCTGGATGCTATCCAATTTGCATTGGTCATATTTACCAAAGTACCATTGGAGTGACCACAGGCATCTATTGCTGTGGTTCCGCTGCTTTCGTCAAATTTCCAATTGGATTGGAGTCCGGTTTGAGGTACGCTAAGCTCAATACTGCGGTTATTGGCAATCTCGGCCGGAGTGCGTACCACATTCCACAGCCGGACATCATCGATTTTGCCGATCATGGGTTCACCACCATTACCGATGTTAAAAGTGCCACCAATGGCGTACATACCACCGGACGTAGTAGCTGAACCTACAAGAGTGCCATTCATATACAGTTTCATAGTGGTCCCATCATAAGTTCCTGCTACATGATACCATTGTCCCACGGCCAGCTGTGTAGCAGGGCGAATACGATATTGCACTCCGGAGCTGGCTTTGATGTAAAAATCTAACCTGCCCTCATCCAAACGAATCACCATATTCTCACCCAGAACAGTAAAGTAGCGCTGAATGTTGGGGCTTAAACTGGAATGGTTGATCCATGCCTCAATGGTGACACCACTGCTAAAACTCGCCGGTATTCCACTGCCCGACACATAATCACCACTCTCAAAATTGAGGCAATTACCCGGGAAAAGAGCAAAAACAGGTAGTGTTACTACCATCAAGAACAGTAAGGATAACAAATATTTGAGTTTCGTTTTCATTTTTTCTCCTGTATAATTTAGATTATCTATTCTATGACGTGCGGTACATTGTCCCCGGCACATCGGTGATGAGGGCGCACTATGCTACTCATGGGTTATGGTACGAGCTTGAACCGTTCATGATATTGTTGATGACCCGATAGTTGTTATTTTGCAGAACGCCTATTATGTCTCTCAAGTGGGGTTTCACGATCAGCACTATGTCCGCATCACTATTGATCTCCTTGATAGAATTTATCAACAGGATGTCCGAAAAGTTGCTGATTTCCAAATAAACTTTCGCAAAAGTCTCCTGGCTATAAGCCGTGAGCAGGGTTGAACGCTGATCTGTAATCAGCGCTTCAAAACCTTGATTGTGAAAATACTCAGACATCTCATTGCTTTCTAAATATCGAGATAGATAGACGATCACTTTTTCCATTTGCACCTCAGTTCTATATAGAGCAAATGCGGAGCCAAAGAAATCCGTGTAGCTAAACGCTTGTTAAATGATCAAATAGCACAATATGATGTGATTCAGGTGAACGCTTTCGTGCAGCGGACTTGAGGTTAAATGTAGGCTTAACAGACAGTAAGTGGATAGTTGCCAATGCCTTAGTGTGATATCCAATTCCGTTCAGCCAGCTGAACGCTTTCGGACGTAGGGTAGGATTACGATCCTACCACATCCCCATCTATCAGTTAAATTCCAATCCGTGTTTTTCGATGCGGCGATTCAGACTTGTGCGGGTGATATTTAGCAATGCTGCCGCATGAGTCTTGTTGTTTCCGGTTTTTTGCATTGCACACTTGATCATATCCCTTTCCATACCTTCCAGACGAGACAGATCCAGATTGTCCGGGCTTATTAGTTCCGGCACAGTACAGGCAGATCGATCCAGATCCGGAAAGCAATTCAGAGTCAGTTCCAGGCTCTTTGTAGCGGAGAGAATAATCGCCTTTTCCACCATATTGCGGAGCTCTCTCACATTGCCCGGATACCCGTAGGTCAGCAGCTTGGTCAGTGCTTTTTCAGATATGTGTTTGTAGCTTTTCTTCATGGTCGTCGAAAAATGCCAGTTATACAGCTCGAGCAGCGGAATTACATCGTCTTTTCTATCCCGTAAGGCCGGAATATTGATAGGAAAGCGGTTCAAGCGATAATACAGATCCTCGCGGAACAGTTTGTGTTCCATCATCGCACCGAGGTCTTGATTGGTCGAGGCTATGATCCTCAGGTTCAGGGGGATATCGATGTTGGAACCCACGCGGCGGATTTTCCTTTCTTCGAGCACGCGCAGCAGTTTTGCCTGCATGGCAAGTGGTAAATCGCCAATTTCATCCAAGAACAGAGTACCTCCATTAGCTATCTCAAAGCACCCCTTTTTTTCAGTTAAAGCTCCTGTAAAAGCATTGCGCGTATGGCCGAAAAATTCACTTTCAAACAGGTTTTCCGGGATTGCAGTGCAATTGACATCAAAGAATACTTTCCCCTTGCCGGAGCCCAGATAGTGTATACCCCGGGCGACCAGTTCTTTACCGGTACCACTTTCTCCAGTGAGCAAGACATCTGTATTGAGGTTGGGGCTTACCTGGCTCATCAGCCGGAACACTTCTTTCATGCCGGGGCTCTCGCCGATGATTGGAACCCGGCTTTCGTTGTTCATCATCTCCATCAGATTGTCACAGGTGTTCCGGATTTCAGTGAGATTGCTCTGCATTTCTATGAATTTACGGGTGCGTTCGATGGCAAAGCGGATATCTATCAGGTTAAAAGGTTTTGGGAAAAAGTCGATTGCGCCATCCCGCATGGCAGAGATCACACTGTCCATATCGCCGTGCCCACTGATCATGATTACGCCGATTTGCTCATCAATCTCCCGGATTTTTTTCATGAGATCGATGCCGCTCATTTCCGGCAGACGCAGGTCGATGATAGCAATGTCTATGCTCTCATTTCCCACTATCTCCAATGCTGCGGAGGGCAATCCGGCAGTAAAAACCGTGAAACCACTATCCACCAAATACTCTTCTATCTCGTCCCGGTATCCCTTTTCATCATCTACGACCAAAACTTTTAGATTGGACATCATACTCTCCTTTTTAGGTACAAACCGGCAATTCGATAGTCATCACAGTACCCTGGCCCTTTTCACTACGGCAATCTATCGTGCCGTTCATATCCCGAATGATCCCATAACAAATAGATAACCCCAGACCGGTACCCATACTCTCGCTTTTGGTAGTAAAAAACGGCTCGAAGATGCGGTCGAGATGTTCACTCCGAATTCCACTGCCATTATCCTCCACTTCGATGCAAATCTGCTGCTCGCAAAGGTAGTTTCGAATTGTAATCCGTTTTGTATCATCATAGCTGTCGTACTTTTCTTCCACTGCAGCTTTGGCATTGGAAAGCAGGTTGAGGATCACCTGCTCCAGCCTGTATTTATTGCCGAAAACAGGCATGGGCAGTTCCGGCAGGTCGAGATCGATCTTGATATTATGCTCTTTACATTGAGTTTGCATCATGGATAGGGCGTTGCTGATCACGGTCCGGGCATCGGTTTTTTCCGGGGTTTCGGATTGCTGATCGCGGGAAAATATGCGGATATGATCGATAATTTTACTGATACGGTCTATGTTTTCCGTGAAATACGCAGCCTTTTCGGCAGTATATTCCTGAGTGACACCACCCGAGCGGAGCTTGTTAAACAAATTCTGGAGACCGATATTTATCATCCCGAGCGGCTGGTTGATCTCGTGTGCAATTCCCGCTGCCAAACTGCCCAAAGATTCCAGTTTGGATTTTTGGATGACGATTTGCTCCTGTTGCTGCCTCTTCTTGATCTCATCCTGCACGCGTGTTTCCAGAGTATGATTCCATTCTTTCAAGGCTTTTTCCGCTTTTTCCAGCTTGTTTTTTTGCCGGTTTATCAGTTTGTTTTTCTTTTCCAAAGCCAGGTTCGTTTTGCGGCTAAGTTCCATTTCCCGCTCTTTTTCATCAACCTGCATCTGCACCCGGAGCTGTTCAATGTGATTGACCCGGGATTGGTCTGTGAGGTAATTGTTCATTTCCTGGTATTGCCAGTATGTCTCCAGCGCTTTTTTATAATCGCCTTCGTTTTCATATACTTGGGCAAGCTCCCGCAGAGCATTGACGGCAAACAATCTGTACTGCCCCGGGAGAGCCAGGGATAGGCATAGCTCCAGATTGGCTTTTTGATTTTCCCGGTCACCGGTTGCTTGGTAAATCGTGGCAAATTGTAACGCAATCCAGGAAAGTGTTTGCTTGTCATTGATATTTAGAGCTTTTTCTCTGGCCCGGCTGAAGTAGTCTATTGCCCTTTGATAATCCTGGCACTTCAGATATCCCTTGGCAATGTTATCAAGAATCGAAATAACCCGGGTGGTCAGGTTTTCCTGCTCTGCTATGAGGAGTGCTTGCCGGAAAAGAACTAAAGCTCCCTCAAGATCATTCTCGCTTTGCCGGATTTTGCCCAGAACGTGTAAAGCATTACTCTCACCATAGGCAAAGCCTATGCTTCGGGACAGATCCAGGGAAGCCTGATAACATTGGCGGGCAGCCTGATAATCCAGTGACCGGTAATGAATAATGCCGATATTGAGCAAAATATTACACTTCAGCTTGGGGTCGTCACCCTCTTGCTGTAAATCCAGGTTCATTTTGTAGTATTGCAGGGCTTTATCGCGGTCATCCCAGTCATCATAAATTGTTCCGATATTGTTATATACGGATCGCAGGCCATGAATGTTACCAATTTCCCTGAATGTAGCTTCTGCCAGTTTGTTATTCTCCATTGCTGGAGCCAGTTCACCGCGATGATAGTGCCCCAGTCCGATATGGATATAGGCGTGACCCATCCCAAAATCGAACTTGTGTTTTTTAGATAGTTCCAGCGCTTCCTGGCCGAGACGGATGCATTCCGCAGGATCAGATGTCATGAACTGATATGCTTTCTGAATGAGCGCACCTACTTCAGGTGCAATTTTCCGATCCTTTTTGAGCAGCTTTTCCATAGCGATTACATCCCATTATGTATGTGTAAAATAATTTGATAGCTGAAAGATTCAGCCAGATCTCTGTTCACAATTCAGTCAAGGCATTTTACCAAAATCTTAGCTTATCCTCTGCTTCCATTAGGTTTGAAACTTTGGTTTTCATGAAACTGAGTTTTCAAACCAAGAGTTCAGTGCCCCGGAAGTCAATGATCCATTTAGCAGGGCTGGATCTGGAATACTATCAAGTTATCTCAAAATAATGAAACATCCAAAATTATTATTACTTGACAGTCTAATCATCGTAACAGATATTACGCTGCATGAAATTGAAGAAATTAGTAATTATTCTATGCGCCGCTTTCTTGCTACTTAGTTGGCAGTTAAAAGCCGAGGTCCAGTTCAGCATAGTGGATACTCTCGGTCTGGGATCTTACGATTTCGCCGGAGTGATTGCCCTGGATGAAACACATTTCATAGCCTATGGATATTATAGCATTAGCATGTATGAAATCGCTGGAGATCAATGCATCCGAACCCAGCAATTGTTCTACCACAAACCCCATGCAATGGTGCGGAAACTTGGCCTATATGGAGATCGGGTTTATGTTCCTACCCAGTGTGGCAGTGTATTGGTGTATCAGATCTCAAACCATGCTCTGGCCTTTCAAGAGGAGCTGGCTCTGCAAGCTATGGTTGGGTTCATTGATCTATCATATTTTCAGATCATCGGAAATCTCATGCTGGTAAGCAATGTGGCAAGTCCTGACGGTCAAGGTTACCAATATACTTATTACCTCGATGTTTACGATATCTCCACTCCCGGAAGCTGTGCGCTGTTGGCACGCCATCAAATCCCGGGAACCAATGGGATAGTCGCGCAAATTTTACCCTACGGTGGCGGGTACTGCATCTTACTTGCCAGGGGAGACCTGTACTTTAGCCCAGATCTTTTACAAATAAATTACACGACAATACTGCCCACACTGCCAGAAGGAGAGATGATTTCTGCTGCCTTTGTACATAATGAGAAACTGCATTTCGCCACAGCGAACTCTTTCGGGAGCAACATCATCCGCTGCTCTTCCACGGATACAGTTCTGTTATCAATAGACTGGATGATGTATGTCCCGATGCTGGTGATCTGGGATTGTATCGTGGAGGATAACCGGGTAAGTCTTCATGGCATGGCCAGTAGCAGCTACATACAAATACTGCGTTGCTACACGCCCTCAGAGGGAGAGTGGGGCTTTGAGTTTCAACGGGATATATTTGTACCGGGTGTTTTTCATGCGGTTAGCGGAGGCTACATACACATCGGATCCACCGAGGTAAGAAGATTTGATCACAATTTCATCCCTGGACAATTGCTCTGGGAGGGTGAGGGTCATTTATTTGAAACTGTGTTGCTCAATCGCTATGTGCTGTTTTCTGATAGTCAATTGTATAGTCAGAAGAAGCTTTATGATATTGAGGCTCGCGGTTGGCTGGATTTTAGCAACACCCTCAGTTTGAAGCAGAACAGCTTTCGATATGCAGAAAACCAACTGATCTTCAGCAATGGCACATCCTGTGAGTTATTGAGATTGGATCCTGATGGCAGCTATACCGTTCAGAGCTTTAGCATACCCCAAAGCTACCTAAATCTAAGCACTTGGGGTAATACTATCCTATCTGTCGTGACAGAAAATAGTAACTTTGCGATCAAAGCATATCAGCTAAATAATGGTGTCGTTACCAATTATGCCAGCTGCTCTATTGGGCAATCCAGCGTCATAGACATGATGTTCTATAGCCCCCATCATTTTGCAGCACTGATGTATGAATATCCCAATGGTAACAGTATGCGCTTTTATCGCATAAACCCCACCGGTGATATGCAGATCCTTGGTGAATTTCCCCTCCCTCCCTCCAACGGCTTGTTCAGCGCTGATCACATGATTATGTCCATTTCACCCAATAGCCCTGTTTTCAACGTATCAAATCCGGATATCCCTATCAGTAGCGGCGTTTTACCCAGTACATGCATTGATAATCGTTTTGCGTCTTACGATGGTGAACAGCGCTTTATCATGGGCCGGCAAGATATGGGATTCGATATCCTAAATGCGGATTTTTCTCGGATCAACACATTTCGAGCTGAAAAGCCTTTTTATATCGGTCGCAATCGTCTTCTGGTATGTGATGGAAGTGGCTTGATAATCCTTGAGCATGAGGATTGGGTAGCAAACAACGATCTTGTCATTCCCGCTGCGCCCGGTATCATGGGACTGCCCTATCCCAATCCCTTCAAAAGCTTCACTACACTGGAACTGAAACTCACAGAGCAAATCCCGATTGAGCTGGAAGTATATAACCTGAAGGGACAGAAAGTAAGACTCCTGCATAGCGGCATCCTCCCCAAAGGAGAGCATGCCCTGATCTGGGATGGCAAAGATGCATTGGATAAACAAGTAGCATCTGGTATCTATTTTATCCGCATCAAAGCCGGGACTGTAAGCCAGACCCGCAGGATAGTATTGATCAAGTAATGCACACAATAATGTCATGAACCCAAGATCCGGCTTCAGCGCCACGATAAAGTCTGGAGGCACCATGAAAAGCCTATTCTGCGTGATCCTATGTCTTACTGCTATTGCTGCTTTAGCTGCAGCACCGCTTACGATGATGCCTCTGGATGTATATCAGCCGGATGGCACTGCGCTTCGAATATATGCTTCAGGTGATGAGTTTCATAACTGGGTGCATGATGCCGAAAACTATACCATTGTCCAAAATGATGAAGGCTATTACGTATATTGCCGCAGAGAAGGTGAATATTTGGTACCCACAGACCTCATAGCTGGCAGAGATCACCCTATGGCACTGCAACCGGGCATCAACATCAGCCCCAGCCAGCTGGAGCAGAAGTATGCCAGAGCTGAAGCTGTGCGCCGTAATTATGGCAGCAGGAATACCCCAACCACCGGGTTGGTTAAAAATATCTCCATCTTCATCAAGTTTGCCGATGATCCCGATTTTAACTTGCCCTTCAGCACCTTTGACGACATGCTCAATTCTCCGGCTCAAGCGGATAACTCCTTGAAGAGTTTTTTTCTGGCTGTTTCCTATGGTCAATTGGAGATTGACACCAGATTCTTTCCAGCTCCCCATGCTGATGTCGTAGTAGCCTACACCGATATCTATCCCAGAGGCTATTACCAGCCCTATTCTGCCAGCAACCCCCAAGGTTATCCAGCTGGCGGTTTTGAATATTGGGTGGTCCGCGAAACAGAATTGATAAGCAGGGCTGTAAGCGATGTAGAGCAACAGATCGCCACTGATCTGGTGATTGATGCCAATGGTGACGGGTTGGTGGACAGTGTCTGCTTTATTGTTCAAGGGTCTTCCGGTGCTTGGGCAGAGATGCTATGGGGACATCAATATTCACTTTGGAATGTAAATGTCGATATTCACGGGATCAGGATAAGCGATTATACCTTAACAATGGAGTCCGAGGCAGCGGCCTATGGATCAATAGTATTAAAACATGAAATTTTCCATACTTTGGGTGCTCCTGATCTCTACCGTTATTACAATCAAAGCATAAGCCCTGTGGGAGCTTGGGACATCATGGCATACACCGGCAATCCATATCTGACCACGGGAGCCTGGATGAGATACCAGTATGGACATTGGACAGATCCGCCTCCGGCCATTTACCAAAGCGGCACCTATACTCTGCAGCCCATAAATACATCAGCCTCCGCAAATTCTTACCGCATTCCTTCTTGGGTGGCAAACGAATTTTACATCCTGGAATACCGGAAAGCTGGGGAGTTCTTCGATTCAAACATTCCTGGCTCTGGCTTGCTGGTATATCGATTGAACCGAAATACCCAGGGAAATTCCAACGGTCCACCGGATGAATTGTTTATCTACCGTCCAAATTCTGCAAACAATAACCAGGATGGCAACATCTTGTTAGCCTTTCTTTCGGCAGAATCCAGACGCAAAGTCATCAACGAAGTGAGCACCCCCAGTGGATATTCCAGCCTCAACACTCCGGGTGGCTTAAACCTCTATGATGTAGGATTTGCCGGTGACACTATCAGCTTTAAAGTAAAGATCTCGCAGATCCAGCTTACAGCTCCGTATTGGGGTGATGCCATGATCTCCGGAACCGATAAGCTGGTCACTTGGAAAGCCAAAAACTACAGTGGAGATATTAGTGTGGAATACTCTGCTGATCTGGGACAGAACTGGATTGTGATCACAGAGAGTACTCCCAATACCGGCTCTTATCTTTGGGAGCATATCCCTGTTCAGGATTCGGAGCAATGCCAGATCAGGATTAGCCTCATCGGTACCTCGCAGCAGGATAGTAGCACCTATCCTTTTAGTATCAATAGCACTCTGGCCGTGCCCATCCCTCTCCTGCCACATAATCTTGCCACAGGCGTTGCCACCAATCCTTTGATCAGTTGGCAAAGCGTATCCGGCGCTACGGGCTACCACTTCCAGCTTTCCAGTACTCCGAATTTTGATAGCCCCACGTATAATCTCATCACCTTTCCTACAGCCAGCTATCTCTGCTCTTTGCTGCTTCCCTTTACTACCTATTACTGGCGGGTAGCCAGTGTCAGTGGAGAGGCCAGCTCTATGTTTTGCCCGGTCCAGAGCTTTTGTACCGGTGCAGTAAGTGAGGTCCCTGCTGTACCCAACCAGATTTCACCTCCAAACTTTACCACAGGCACTTCCATTACTCCCACCCTGAGCTGGCAAAGTGTGGCCCAGGCTGATGCCTATCGGGTGCAGATAGCAACGGATGGTTACTTTTCCACCCTGGTCGAAGAAGTACAAGGCATCACCCAAAACTCCTGGGTTCCCGCCCCTCTGTTGCCAAATAGGATCTACTATTGGCGGGTGGGAGCTACAAACGCTGCAGGAAATAGCAATTATTCTCAGATCTGGCGCTTTACCACCGGCAATGGGACAGCCCTCGAAGAGAACCTTCTGCCCGCGCTCAGCAATAGTCTGCATCGCAATTTCCCAAATCCCTTTAACCCCAGTACTACTATTAGCTTTAGCGTGAAAAACCCATCTCTGCCCATCCGTCTGGAGATCTATAATACACGTGGGCAATTGCTGCGCTGTCTGTATGCGGGCAAGCCCGCTGCCAGTAGCATGAGTCTGCAGTGGGATGGCAGGGATGATCGGGGAAAACCCTGCCCCAGTGGGGTCTATTTGTATCGCCTCAGCAGCCAGGATTTTTGCGAAACCCTCAAGCTGCTGATGCTGAAATAGCATTACCATTCTACCTTTCAGTTTGGCTTTGGGGCATTTCCTGCCAGCCTAGGGGTTGCATGCTGCTGATAAAGTCTCATCGGGACTCTCTGGCTCGTCTGCGATAGCTTTAACCATCCCCATATCACGCAGTGCCGCGACTTGAAGCCAATGTGCAATAAACCATCCCCATAACACGCAGTGTCGCGACTTGAAGCCCTGAATGGGCGTTGTAGTATTAGCGAGGGTGCGCAGCGCAGCGGAGCCCCTCGTAACGCCATAATTAAAAATGAGTTAGCCCCTTGTGGGCGACACAATGGTTCCGGTATCTTTTCTCTGCTGTACCATCATATATGGGATTTTGTGCCGTCCACTCCACAATTCTGTCATTTTTGCCCTTACTCGCATTACGGACTCATTACGGTATCAACACGGACCCAATACGGACTTAGTCCGTATTGGGTCCGTAATGAGTCCGTATTGCAACCGTGTTGCAAAAAGGAGGGATGTGTCGTCCTAAATAAGTTGACACTAATCAAGATAAGGAGATACATGATGACACAGAGTAAAGAAGTCAAACGTCCGCACAACGTATACAGCGTAGCTGCAACGTGACAACGAAAACTGCAAATTGTGCAGGCAAATCTGCAAACTGTCGCATCCTTATGCATCGTAGGACATCCTTTACAAGACCAATTTGAGTGTTTTTGACAGGATTTCTGCAAATAAGATCACCGAAAATTGCAAATTGTGACACGATATCTGCAAATGCTAGATTAGGAAATTGCTTTGGGTGATAGAAGTTCAGACAATTCGAGTTTTTTTACTTCTACATGCTCAAACTCGATCAGCTGCATTGGCGTGAATCCGCGTTGAGCTTCATTTAGACAAGACTGGGGTAATATCCATATCTCCTGCTCAATTTGAAACACCAGATATCTTTGTTGAGACCACCATTTTATTAATTGAGTATTTTATCCTTAGCAATACATATCTAACATATATATTGGATTTCTGGCAGATATATCTTCGTGGAATACACTTATAAGCCATTCGGAAAAACAGCTCGTAACAATCACGCACATCAGATAGCTGTTCTGGTTTGATTATGTTAGGATTCTCCAACAACAACCAAACCGAAATATACGTCCAAGCTTGAGACGATTTTCCCAGAACACTTAATGCTCTGTGAATTCGCATTATACTACAAGGATGATTTTTGGGGAACTTTTTATATCGTGTTTCCTTAATTGAATGAATCAGTAAGGCAAATACATACAAATCCTCAAATCCGTTAAATTGGGGGATGTGCTTTCGCATTAAATCTATTGCATATCTGTCGCAACTGTATTCATTGCTGGTTGTTTCATGATACACTTCATGAAGAAGAAGGAAAGCAATCATCTGTCGTCCCATATTCATAAGTATCGTGTTATTCTTAATGACTTTTGAGCGCTGTGTTTGATCAAGCACAAGACCGGGATATCTACTGTGCAAACGATGTAGTCTTTTATGAGAGAACAAACGGTAACTGCGGCAAATTTCAACTGCATTCAAGCCGATTGATGTAGATGTATCTGGTTTATGTGTTTCTATCTGTAACGTGGCATAGAAGGCTTCGAAAGTGTCTATGAGAATCTCAGAACAGCCTATAGATATCGTGATTAAACCAGTTCTTTTGCTTCTCTCACAGCGCCATTCAATTCCATCAATGATTTCTAAACGGTTGTTTTGAATGCCCGTAATGTGATAATTAATCAGTTTAACAGCATCAGTAATGACTTGATAATGAATAAGTTGTAATGGATTCAATAGTTCCATATTAAGGTTTGTTGATGGTTCGATCATTTCCCCTCTTGTTGTACAGAATATTATTAGATATCTTTAACTTACCTATCTGGTATCAAAAGAGCTTTTCTGTATAAAAACAGTTTTTATAATGTTTATCATTTATAGTAACCAAGAATACACATCATCATAGGCTGTTTTGGCCAACCTAGTAGATTTATCAAAAAACCTAACTCTGGGGTTCATGAGTATCAATTATATCTGTTTCGAATTCATCGAAGCATACGACTCGTAAATCAATGCCTAGCACCTGATAGGTAACAATGGCTTTGTTTCGGAAATTATTATCATTTGTGATCAGAATTTTTGTATCGGAGTGAGATGCGTAAACGGCGTGCAGAGCGTCAATCATCAAGTTTTTGTATACTTTATCTGTCCAAAGATTCAACTGGTCAAGAATCAGAAATATGTATAAGCATAGATCATTCTTATTTTGCGTACAAGAAGGCATTTCCTTAAGAAAGAAAGGTATCAAAGCAAAGAATACTTTCAGTTTATCTTCGTCACTTCCCGAGAGCTTTTTTTTAATCATCGGGTTATTCTTCAATTTCTTGAGTTGCTCTGATCTTTGTTCTCTGAAATATTTCGGGTTGTTCAACATTTCATTATGCTCTTCGAACATCTGTTCTAAAATCATGTTTGATTTGTCATCGCTAGTTTCAGAGGCCTGTTTCTCAAGCCCCTGTTCAGCAAGGGTTACTAAATAAGGTTGTAGCAAATTCCTTATATACTCACAGCTTTGATTTATGGTTTCAAGAGTATGTACCATCGAGAAGTTTTTTCGCACATTGTTATACATGACTTCGGGGTTAAACTTTGACTTGATTTCACCAATATGCGCACTCACTGAGCAGATATTATCAGTAAGAAGGGATATCGTTTCTAAATCTTTACTAAGATAGCGCGAATCGACATTTTCAGGCATTAGATCCAATATGTGTGCATCCGAATAGTAAGTCTGGATTTGTCCCGAATTTTTCAAATCTTCAAGGATTTTGTACTTTGAGTAAGACTCCTCTCCTTTAAATTTCCAATCCCTGAAATGTGCGTAGATGTTCCAATCAAGGTATACGACCATCATTTTAAAACAAGTCCTCACTTATCATCTGATTTAAGCTCCTGTTCTCTCCAATATTCTCTAAGTAGTCATACAGAGACCTGATGACGTTTATCATTAACTTCGCTTCATTACTTGCAAGCAAAGATTCGGACGGATGAGCAAGGCTATGGTGATTGCGAAATGTGTCAAACCTATCGCACATGTTGCTCAATGATTTGAATATATTCTTTAGCTCCGTTACTCTGTTTATCTCGGTGAAATACTGATGATTATCGATGATGGAGAGAAGGGCGTCTTTTATGTTGGCCTCAGCTTCAATATCTATTTGCCATTGAGAGCACTTATTCCTGATGTAACCTTGAAAGAAGGTGTGCACTCTGTCGATAGCTATTGAATACTGCCCATCTGAGATTAACCTATTTGCATCGTCACATGCCACTTGAACGCTTTCAATGGACTGAACAGGAGCAGTAAGCAAGCTTGCAGACACTCCGGGGAAATACTTGTTAATTAGTCTATCAATGAGAGTTATCGAGGCTTCTTTATTGAAGTTGCCATAAGTGTTTTCTTTCTGACAATCACGGATATACTGTTTCATTGCCGTAAGCATATTGAATAACTCATGGTCATATCTATTGGTAAACTCGTGAATAAAACCACCTCTTTTACCGTATTCTCGCGGGTCAGCATAATCCAAGATGTTAACACCAACAAAAAAGTTCTCATATTGCTGGTAGTGATCAAAGTAGATATTAATGTCTCGAACCAGAATACTTACTTCTGATGGATGTAGTTGTATTGCCATAGTATTACCTCTGGAAACTGTCTTGTCTTTGTATTGTCATTAATCTATTTAGAACCTTACTGAAGCTTCCATCCTGTACCGCCACCACCTACAGCCCTTCCTGGAATCTCTCCTGCCTCACATAATAGGTCAAGATGGCTCTAAGCAGTCGCAGGTCTGCATTCTCTATGTAATCAGCTAAGTTTACATCACGAGGGAGATGGCTTTCCAAATAAGGCAGATATTCTGTGTCCATGAGGTCAGTTTCATAAACTTCATGGATAAATGAGTTCATCTCTGGTGAGTAGTTCACATATGGGAAATCAGGAGGTTTGTGCACCAAGGTTCCTACCTCTTCTCCAGCAGTGGAGAAGAAGTCGATATAGCTTAGAACCTTGTCATACTGATGCATTCACTCTCCCTTCAAACAGTTATTTACTCAATTCTGCAAATATTTATGCACGGCTCTCATTGTCAATAGCAATCCCATTTCTATTGATTCTTAACCAATCCTATGCGGGTATCTGCGGAGATAAGCGTAATTTAACGATTGACAATAAGCAAGGGTTTTGCAATATATGAAATCAGATAAAAAAGGTATAGGTTTGGTGCTTTTTGGAGATGCTTAATCTATTGCCAATATAGCTCTTAAGGAGAGACAATGGATCATCTGCAGGACAGGTGGCTGTCCATCAAAGAGATATGCGCTTACCTCGGGGTGAGCGACGACACGGTGTATCGCTGGATAAAGTTTCACGATATGCCAACCCACAAGATGGGGCGTCTATGGAAATTCAAGATAAATGAGATTGATGAGTGGGTCAAAGCGGGCGGAGCAAACCTTAAAGCCATTAAAACGAGATCAAAAAGCTAAGCGCTGCATAAAACACACTTATAGAATATCATTTAGAAACGCTTTCCTGTGGAACACCATTAAAAAGTGGACTTAAGTAACAAATCGCTTGGCTAATTACCAAGAGAATGATATAACACCGGAGTATTTGAAAATGGCTCATAAACTATCATTATCGTGGCTAGAACGCTTTCTGGAGGAGGCATGTGAATCCCTGCGGGGAAACATGGATGCTTCAGAATTCAAAGAATACGTGATCGCCATGCTTTTCCTGAAACGGGTGAATGACCTGTTCAATATCGAAAGAATCAATCGCAAGGCAACTCTGGAGAAAAGGGGAGTAAGCGGAGAGGCACTGGAAGCAGGTTTAGAAAGTGAAGCCAGCTACAAGTTCTTTGTGCCCATTCGTGCCAGATGGGAGAATATCCGGCATTTGAAGAAAGAAATCGGAGATGAACTAAAGAAAGCCTTTGAAGCTCTAGAGGACAGCAATAGCGATACTCTGGAAGGGGTATTGAAACCCATCGACTTCAACAAGACCTTTGGCAAGAATAACAAGCGCATCACTGATAAAGACCTGGTGGAGATCATTACTCACTTTGATAAAGTAGTTCTCACCGATGACAATCTGGAATTCCCAGATCTCTTAGGTTCTGCCTATGAATACCTGATCAAATACTTTGCCGATAGCGCAGGCAAGAAAGGTGGAGAATTCTATACTCCCAGAACCGTGGTAAAGCTCTTGGTAAATATCCTCGATCCTGCACAAGATGCTGAGATTTGCGATCCGGCAGTCGGCTCTGGTGGCATGCTGATAGAAGCATACAATTACGTTGAGAGTAAATACGGCACTGCCCGAAACATGACTCTCTACGGACAGGAAAAGAATGGTACTACTTGGGGCTTGTGTAAACTCAATATGCTGTTTCACAATATCCTGGATGCTCAGATCGAGAACGGTGACACTCTGATGGAACCTAAACATGTGGAAGGTGGAGAGCTGAAGCGTTTTGACATCGTGATTGCCAATCCTCCCTTTTCCCAAAACTATTCTACAGACGGAATGAAGTTCAAGGAGCGTTACCGATATTGGATGCCAGTGAAAGGCAAAGCTGATTTCATGTTTGTGCAGCACATGTTCAGCACTCTGAAATCCACAGGACGCCTGGCTGTCATAATGCCGCATGGGGTTCTCTTCCGGGGTGGTGAAGAACGCAGAATGCGGGAATGGCTGATCAAAGAAGGATTTCTGGAAGCCATTATTGGCTTGCCTCCAGCTCTCTTTTACGGAACCGGTATTCCTGCCTGCATCCTGATCATCAATAGAACCGGAGCTTCAACCCGTAAAGAAGTGCTTTTCACCAATGCCGATCATGAGTTTAAAGTTGGCAAGGTGCAGAATATCCTGCGTCCTGAAGACATCGAAAAGATCACCTATGTCTATCGAATCAAGCGGGAACTTGCTGCCTACAGCAGAAAAGTAAGCCATGCAGAATTGGAAGCAGAAGAATTCAATTGCAACATCAGAAGATATGTGGACAATAGCCCTCCGGCAGAGCCTCATGACGTGAAAGCCCATCTGCAAGGCGGTATTCCAGTTTCGGAAGTTGAATTCCTTAAACACTATTGGGATAACTACCCGGGCATCAGAGAACAGCTTTTTACCAATGATAGAGACAACTGTCTGAAGTTTACTACAATCATCAGTGACAAGGAAGCGATCAAAGGCTATCTGGATGAAGCTGATGAGATAAAACGCAAACATGAGACATACATGAGAGCTTTGAAAGTATGGTGGGATGAGCACCAACCCAAACTGGAAGCACTTCCCAAGCAGCGAAATGTTTATGACCTATATCATGCCTTTTCTGCCACGATAACTGCTAAAATAAGCTCTCTCGGCATTCTGGATGAGTTTAAATGCCGTGGGGCATTTGCTGGATTCTGGAGCGATATATTCAATGACCTGCGCAGCGTGGCAGCCAGTGGATGGAATGCTGAACTGATACCAGATGAGGAGATATTGCAGAGCCAGTTTCCGGAGGTGATTAAAGAGCTGAATGAATGCGAAGCCCGTCGGGCTGAACTTGAAGCCCTGTTTGCAGAAGTGAACGATCTGGAAGAAGATGCCTGGACTGAGGAAGATTACGATGTGTTTCCCAAAGATGAACTGGCAGCAGTGAAGGCAAGCATCAAAGAATTGGGTGCAGAGCTAAAAGAGATCAGCAAGGACATTAAAAACAAAGAGAAGCAGATAAAAGCACTTAAGAAAAGCGGTGATACCTACGCAGATATCGAGATTGAGATCAAGAGACTCATGCCCCGTGCAACGGAACTTGCTAAGATAATTGAAGAGCAGGGAAAGCGTATCACTAAACATCTGGATATGGAAAAGGATCTGAAGGATAACCGCAAGAAGATCAAAGAGATTAAAGACCTTAGAGAGCAACTGGTGGAGCAGGCAAGAGGCAAGATCAGCGAAGCGGAAGCAGAAGTACTGATCCTGGCACGTTGGGAAAAGACTCTCTATGCTAAAGTGAATGATTACCTGATCCAATATAGCAGACAATTCCGGGCAGCCCTGGAAAGCTTGTGGGAGAAGTATGATCAGCCTCTGCATAGTATCCTAAAAGCAAGAGACACAGCAGTCTCTGAATTGGCAAATTATCTCAAGGAACTCGGGTATGAGTGAGTGGAAAAACCTTAATATACCAGAGTTTGCTTCAATAGTCAGCGGAGCAACCCCAGCGACAAATATAAAAGAATACTGGGATGGCGACATCATGTGGGTTACCCCTAATGATCTTAGTAGCACGACATCAAGATTCATCCATTCATCTGAGCGGAAGATAAGTTCTCTAGGGCAGAGGTCTGCTTCAACCACAATTATTCCAGCGAGAAACGTAGTAATGTCCTCACGTGCACCTATCGGCTATTTTGCTTTACCGACAAGGGATTTCACTACAAACCAAGGATGTAAGACTTTTGTATTCAATGATAAACATGACCCAGAATACCACTATTACAACTTTTTATTTCATACAGAACTCTTTAAAAGGTATGGTAGTGGTTCGACCTTCATGGAGATTTCAAAGGCGAATATCGAGAGATTAAGTTTCTTAATACCAGTAGATAGAGCAGAACAGCACAAAATTGCCACTATCCTCAGCACAGTTGATAAAGTGATTGAAATGACCGAGGCTGCGATTGAAAAGTACAAAGCAATCAAAGCTGGGATGTTGCAGGATTTGTTTACTCGTGGCATCGATGTGAAAACCGGTAAATTGAGACCATCATATCAAGAAGCTCCGGAGCTATACAAAGAGACAAATTTAGGATGGATACCCAAGGAATGGGAAGTGAGGCTTATCAAAGATTTTTCGAAGATTGTCTCTGGATCAACACCCACAACCAATAATGAAGAATATTGGAATGGAGACATAAACTGGATAACCCCAGCGGATATGAGCAAAATACAGCATCAGTATTTCTCAGATACCGATAGAAGAATCACAACAAAAGGAATGATGAGTTGCTCTGCAACACTACTGCCTGTGAACTCAATTGTTATGTCTTCTAGAGCTCCTATAGGATACTTTGCTATTGGGCTGGAACCGTTTACTACAAATCAAGGATGTAAATCTTTCAACCTTACAGAAGGGCAAAATGCAGAATATCAATATTACAACATGCTTCATAATGTTGGGTTATTTCTAAGGCTCGGCAGTGGTTCAACATTTGCGGAGATAACAAAATCACAGATTGAGAAAATCATGCTTCCTATTGCAATTGATCACAATGAGCAAAAAGCGATATCTCATGTGTTGATTTACATGGATAAGACAATACAAAAGGAAGAAATGACTCTTGTAAAAAACTTATCCTTAAAACAAGGCCTGATGCACGATCTCTTAACTGGTAGAATAAGAATCAAACTAACTATGGAGGAATAGATTATGGCACAGAAGATTGAAAGCGAAAAACTATTTGTTATGGACGTGTTCACACGATGGTACAGAATACCAGAATATCAAAGACCTTATGTATGGGAAACTGATCAAGTGGTTGAGCTTCTTGATGATATTTATCAGGCGAATCAGTCTAACCCGGATTCCCAGTACTTTCTTGGCTCTATGGTCTTGAAAAAGAGCAGCAAGATTGAGGGCTCTATGAAATTTACAGAGTATGATCTGCTTGATGGGCAACAGAGATTAACTACACTTTTTTTGATCACTTCAGTCATTCGAGATCTCACACCCGCTGACAATGAATCCAGAATTAAGATTTGTAAAGACGCTGTTTATCAAATGGCAATACCCGATGATAACAAACCTGAAAGGCTCAGAATTGTATTTGATATCAGGAATAAAGTTAGGGATTTTGTGCTAACTTACATCAAACCTTATAAATCCACTATGCAATCTACTGAGCTAAAAAGGATGGCTGAGGACAAAGACGAAGATATTTCGATAAGGAATATGTCCAATGCTATCCTTACGATACATGCTTACTTTAGCAATGGTCGCTCAATAGATGAATTTTTTAAATTCCTGCGGTCTAATGTGCTGATGATATATGTAGCTGCTGAAGAGTTGGAAGATGCGTTTCACTTGTTTACTGTCATGAACAATCGAGGGGTCAAGCTGCGCAATAGCGACATTCTGAAGGTAGAAAACTTAGCCAAGATCACTGATGATACAACACGTACTGAGTACGCAAAAATGTGGGAAGGCATAGAAGAATACTTTGCTGAAGATTTTGATAACTTTCTCTCTCATTTAAGGACCATATTAGTTAAACAAAAAGCTGGGTACAACCTGTTAAAAGAGTTTGAAGAAAACATCTATGCCCCAAGGGACTATAACAAATCTACAAAGGAGTATGTTAGCAAGCCTGCTTTGTTAACAAAGGGGAAAGGCACATTTGATTACATAAAAACGTACTTTAATCATTACCAATCTCTGTTGGTAAATGATAACTTCAATGTGAGCAAGTGTTTTGATATTGCTAATCAAGTAACTCTTATGATGAAAGGATTTGAAGCTGATTATTGGATTGCTCCCGCATTGAGATATTATGATAAGTACAAAACACAAGATATCCTTGAATTTCTAACGAAACTGGAACTGAAGTTTTCGGCAGATTGGATAACCAGTTTATCACCTACGAACAGAGTCGAGAATGTAAATCTGATTATCAAAGAAATTGAGAGCAGTTCAGATACTAAAGCACTTTTAGCATCGACGGTGTTTGATTTCAATAAAGATGATTTAGCAAGAGTGCTTACCGGCAGTATCTATGGGAGAAAATTCGCAAAGTATATCCTACTTAAGATAGATATGTCTTACCTTGGGAATACAACCAAACTCAATCCTCCAGAGTTAATCAGCATTGAACATATCCTTCCCCAAACTCCTGAACTAAGCAGCCAATGGTGCACAGATTTCTCTGATGATGATAGAGAAAAGTGGACAAACAGACTGGGAAACCTAATCTTTCTATCTCGCAGGAAAAACACTGCTCAAAGCAACTACGAGTATTCAAAGAAAAGGGATAAATACTTCAAGGGAAACATCGAGTTGTTCAGCAACTCTGTCAGAATAATGAAAGACTATCCAACTTGGGAGTTGAAAGACCTGAAGAAGAACCATGAAGAAATGCTGGTTAGAACTCTTGGTTTCTATGGGATAAAACTGACTGATGAGCAGTTAAAGGATGCCTTGCAATAATGTCTGAATACACCAATGTCGAACGCCCGTTCCTGGATAAGCTGAGTCAACTTGGCTGGGAAGTGATAGATCAGGGAACTGGATTTACTCCTTTTGATCCCAGTATCAGCAGAAGGGCTTCTTTCAGGGAAGTGATCCTGGAGCAGGAGTTTAAGAATGCTTTAAAGCGGATCAATCTTACTGAGGATGGCAGAAGCTGGCTTACGGTTAAGCAGCTTGATGCAGTTATCTCTGAGCTGACCTGGCACCCCGGCATTGGACTGCTAAAGGCAAATCAGGTAGTATATGAACTGCTGACCAAGAATACTACAGTTGATATGAATGAGCTTACCGGAGAGCAAAACCCCAAGGTGCGCTTGATAGATTATGCCAATCCCGAACTCAATAGCTTCATTGCCATTAACCAGTTCAAGATCGAGACTCCCGGTGCCAGCAGACAGGCGATTGTGCCGGACATTGTGCTCTTCATCAATGGCTTACCGATCATTGTGGTAGAATGCAAAGATATGGATGTGGCACAACCACTGAGTGAGGCATTCATTCAGCTCAACCGCTATGCGAACCTGAGAGTGGATGATTATGGCATCAAAGAGGGTGAGGAGAAGCTATTTCACAGCAATCTCTTCAGCATCGTTACACATGGCTCTGAAGCCAGATTTGGCACGATCACCGGAGAGTTTGATCACTTCCTGAACTGGAAAGACATCTTTCCTGAGGAGTATAAGACTATCCAGGTCTCTCCGGATGAAGAGCGACAAGAAGTAATGATCCAGGGGATGCTGAATAAAGCCATTCTGCTGGATATCCTTAAAAACTTCACGCTGTTTATGGAAATCAAGAAAGGTGAACAGGTAAAGATCGTTTGCCGCTATCAGCAATACCGGGCAGTAGGCAAGATATTGAATCGCTTGCGAATGGGTAAAACTCCATTTGAACGTAGCGGAGTGATCTGGCATACCCAAGGCTCAGGTAAATCCCTGACGATGGTATTTTTGATCAAGAAGCTAAGAGACTCTGAAGACTTAAAAGACTACAAGGTCATCATGGTGAATGACCGTTTGGATTTGGAAGATCAGCTATCCAACACTGCAGGCTATAGTGGCGAAAGCGTTACTATGATACAACATAAGCGAGACCTTGATAAGCTAAAGAACACCAGCTCAAACCTCAACATGGTGATGCTACATAAGTTCCTGATCAATAATGCCATCTCGGCTCAATCTCTGCTGGCAGCCGGAGTGATCCCACAGTATGAAGAATTTCCGGAGCTGAATACCAGCGAGAGAATACTGCTGTTGATAGACGAAGCTCATCAGGATCAGGGGGGTGAAATGGGAGACAACCTCTTCCTGGCTTTTCCGAATGCTGTGAAGATCGCATTTACAGGAACACCATTACTCACGGAAAGGCATAAACAGAAGACCCATGAACGCTTCGGCAACTTCATAGATGTCTACAAAATGAACGACTCTGTGGCAGACAGAGCCACAGTGGATATTCTTTATATCGGCAGAACCAGTCAGGACAAGCTTACTGATTCAGAACTGTTCAAAAAAGAATTTGAGGATATGTTTCGGGAGAGGACGGAAGCTGAGCGCTTGGAGATTCAAAAACGCTATGGGACAGAGATGGCATATTTGGAATCCAAGGAGAGGATCAAAGCAATCTCGGAAGATATCATGACTCACTATACGCAGGAAATCCTCCAAAACGGCCTTAAGGGGCAGGTGGTGGCGAGTTCTATCATAGCTGCATGCCGGTATAAGTATGAGCTGGAAAATGCGCTAAAAGGGTTGATTTTGAGTGAAGAGACAAAACCTGAAGCTGAGCGGGATGAAGAACTGCTAAAGCAGATGAGATTTGTCAAGATCTGTGCCGTAGTTACTATGATGGATAACAATGAGCCGGGTTATGTATCTCTGGCGCGCAAGCAAGCTCTGGATATCGATGCCGTAGAGAGCTTTAAAAAGGACTTTGACTATAACAAACCGGAGAGTGGAGTAGCTATCCTCTGTGTTTGTGACAGGCTTCTGATGGGTTTTGATGCACCGATTGAACAGGTGATGTACCTTGATAAGAACCTGAGAGAACATAAGCTGATGCAGGCAATTGCTAGGGTCAACCGCACCAAGGTAATGAAATCCGGCTATGTAAAAGAGCATGGCATTGTGGTGGATTATTTTGGAGTGGCATCGCATCTGAAAGAGGCTTTGGCGATCTTCACTGATACTGATGTGCAGGAGCTGGAAGACCTGAGTGCATATTTCAGAGGGCTGGACAAGGAGATTCCGGTCTTGGAATCCCGCTTTAGAAGATTGATTCATCTCTTTGAAGAAAAGGGAGTTATCAGGATCGAAGCCTTTATCAAACAGAAGATCGAAGATAAAGACGAGGAATGGGAACTGGTGGAGAACTGCCTTCAGCTTGGTGCAGATGTGAAATTCCGAGCGCAGTTTGATACCTATATCAAAGCATTCTTTGATAGCTTGGAGCTGCTCTTTAATGCATCCCTGGCAAGAGACTACTACGTCCCGGCAAAGCGACTGGGTTATATCCTGATGAGGATGCGCAACCGCTACCATGACGGCACGCTTGATTTGAAATGGGCTGGGGCAAAGGTTCGCAAGCTTATTGACAAGTATCTGATCTCAGAAGGTATCAATCCCAAGATTGCCCCTGTGAAACTGCTCTCGGATGATTTCCCCAAAACGTTGAAAGATCATAATAAAACCGGAAAAGCTAAGGCATCCGAGATGGAGCATGCCATCCGCTGGCACATCAAAGTGAATATGGATAAAGACCCGGCACTTTATACAGGTTTCCACGAGAGGCTGCAGAGAATTCTTGATTCTTACAAAGAACACTGGGATAGGATTATCGAAGAGCTTACCAAGCTGAGAGAAGAGATCGGAGAAGGACGCAAGGCGGAAGACAGCATTGTTGATGCTCCTATTGCGCCATTCCTGGAGCTTATGCTGATGGAGGCGGGAATTGACAAGGGTAACACCGATACTGCTGTAGAGGCTGTAAAGATATCAGAATTCATATATGCCAGAATCAAGGAATCTCTCTCAATACCCAATTTCTGGCAGAAGCCCAATGAGCGCAGAAGGCTGGAAGGCGATATCCGGGATGAGCTTGAATATTGCACCATAGAACCCCTCAAAGCTGTGGCAGCCAAGCTGACCGCAGAACTGATCAGCCTGGCTCATAAACGAGAAGCCGAGGTGAAAGGCTCATGAGTCTGGATTACAAAGTAGTAATCAAACACAGCAAGCGCAAGACAGCATCAATCTATATTGAGAGGGATAGCTCCATTACGGTGATCGTTCCCGATGGAACTACTGAACTTGAGGTACAAAACCTCCTCAAACAAAACGAGTATAAAATTTACAAATATCAGGCAAAACGGGCATTGCTGAATGAGAAAGCCATCAAACGGGAACTGGTAAACGGGCAATCCTTCCTATATCTGGGTAGAAACTACTATCTGCAATATAGTGACGAGGTGGATGGCATACAGTTCAAGGGAAGGCACTTTTATGCTCCCGAGGGCTCTGAGGATAAGCTGAAAGCAATGTTCAAGGAATTCTACAGACAGCGTGGCAAGAAGTTCATAGAACCGCGTGTGCATCGCTTTGCTGAGATGATGGGATTGAAAGTGGAAGCTGTGGCCATTATCGAGCTAAAGAACCGATGGGCATCATGCTCAGTGCAGCGACCCAAGGTGAATTTCAACTGGAAGATCATGATGGCACCAGTGAGCGTGATCAACTATCTGATCGTGCATGAGCTGGCGCACTTCGAGCATAAACGGCACAGCAAAGATTTCTGGAATGAAGTGGATAAGATACTGCCGGACTATCAGAAACAAGTGCAGTGGCTGAAGGAATATGGGGCGGGGTTGGATGTGTAAAGATATAAATAATGATTGTGATATGAGTAGTATCTTTTAATATGAATAAGGAGTAATAATGGCAAAAGTTCAATGGAACATTTCCGCAAGAACATCTCATCTTCTTGGGAAAGAGAACGTTGCAAACGCTGATAGCGCGCTCATTGAATTGGTTAAGAACTGCTATGATGCTGATGCAAAGAACGCAATAATAATATTTGATATTAAGTATGATGATATCCCATACCGGATATCTAATACAGAATACAAAGATCTTTCACGAGAGGACAGCAATTTAATCTCTGAACTGTATGAATATAGCAGTGAGCAGGATGATTTTTATCTTAAGGCTTTTGAAAATAAAGCACAAAAATCCAATTCAAAGAGTATCAGTAATTCCTATGATGAGGATATTCGCGTCAGGTTATGGGCAGTTTTCAATCAGTATAATAGAATAATAGTCATCGATAACGGTTGTGGAATGACATTGCACACTCTAGAAACAAAGTGGATGACTATCGGGACTAGTGATAAAGTTGAAAACATGATTTCGAGCAAAAATAGAATAAAAGTTGGGTCGAAAGGAATCGGAAGATTTGCCCTTGATAGGCTAGGAAGCTTAACAGAGTTATTCACTTACTCACGTCAGGATAGACAACTATATAGATGGTTTATGAATTGGGATGCCATAAGTGATATCAATGCTAACATTACTTCAATGTATGCTGAAATTGATGAGAGTGACATAGATTTGAAAAGTGCAGTGAATAGCTATCTTGATAAGTATGATTACTCAATAAAGTCATTTTCCACAGGGACTATCCTTCAGATATCGGGACTTAGAGATAAATGGTCTGGGAAGAGTATCAAAAATCTTGTAACAAGCCTTGGAACTCTGATCCCGCCAGAGGTGGATGATAGTGAGGATAAGTTTAATATTTATCTGTTCTCCAAACACCTTGATGACTTCGAGATACTTCCTTACAATTGCGATGACTTCGATTATCAAGTTATAGCAAACTATAATGCTAAAGGCACAGATCCTTATAGCATTGAGCCAGAAATAGAGTTCCAGATGATTAGGAAAGAATTCGATATTGAGAGAATAGACGAATATCAAGAAATTTTTGGCTATCCTGAACTATCTACTAAGCCCCAATTTTTAATTGAAAGTTTCAAAAAGGAATTCTATCATACTACTTTACAGTTATCTAGGCTTTTTCATTCTGATAAATTAGACTTTGAGTTGTTTCGTAGCCTAGGAGACTTTAAATTTGTTTACTTCTTTATGAAGAATACTGATACAAAGAGCGACAGAGATAAATTCTATCATTATCCGATCAAGTCACATGAACGTAAACATTGGTTTAAGAACTATGGGGGGATAAAAATTTATAGGGATAGATTTAAAATCAGACCCTATGGCGAACCTGAAGGCTCTTCATTTGATTGGCTAGGTCTTGGTGCAAGAGCAGCTAAGAGCCCAGCAGCACCATCTTCTAGTAAATCTGGGAAATGGCAAGTAAGACCGAACCAGATATCTGGATATGTACAATTGTCTAAATCTGAAAACCGTTACATAGATGACAAGTCCAGCAGAGAAGGATTCATAGAAAACGAACACACAGATGCATTAAAAAGAGTTATAATAAAAATTCTCGAGATTTTCGAAAACGATCGACAAACACTATCAGTTGCTCTAGACAAGCTATTTTATAAGAACAACCTTGGCGAGGATATTAGGCGCAAAGCGAGTAACCTAATAAGAGGAGGAGGGACAACAGATAATGAAAGGAATATCATTAACGCTTATAGACAATTAGAAAGCGAATATGATTCAGTATTGGGACAAAACGCAATCCTCCGTGGACTATCAAGTTCATCATTAGTAATGGCTACAATGGCTCACGAGTTGAAATCAATAAGCGATAAAATGGGAAATATCGAGAAGCTCAAAAAGAATCTAGCACGTAACATTCCAGGCAATCTCCTCGGTTTGAGCAGTTATAAGAATCCATTAGTAATTGTTCAAGATCTCGAATCAAATATAAAGAACATGAAGCATTGGATCGAGTTTTCATTGTTTCAGTTGAAGAAAGATAGAAGGCTCAGAAAATCTCAAGATTTGTACTTGTATTTTGCCGATTTAAAAAGAAGTTGGGGCGATATATTGGCAGGTAGAGATATACAACTAGTTACACCAATCAATACATCAAAATATCGCGGAATAAAGAAGCGTTGCTTTACGATTGATCTAGACAGTGTCTTCAATAATCTGATCATTAATTCAATCTATGCCTTTGATATTGATGAAGATCAAGCCTATGATAGAGTGATCTCTATCGATATGGAAGTCGGGCAGCAGAGCTCAGTCATTGAGTTAGTTTATAAAGATAATGGGCCGGGGCTATCGCACTCTATAGATGATACAGACAGAATATTCGAGTACGAATTTTCTACAAAGCACGATAAAAGAGGAAATCAAACTGGGACAGGTTTGGGATTGTGGATTTTGAAAAGTATAATAGATGACTACAAGGGAACACTACAAATTGATAAGGCTAATGACGGGTTCTCATTAAAACTGAATATCCCAATCAACACCAAACAGGAGGGCTGGTATGTATAAAATACTATTCATTGACGAAGATCCAGAAACGCGTCGCACTTTTGTTAGTGAGTTCGATGATTATCATGAATTCGAGATAGTTGATTTAGCACCTATTAATGATCTTAATGAGATGGTAATTGAAGTATGTAAAATTTCAAGTGATGTTGTTATAATTGATTATCGTTTGAATGATAAAATGAGGATAAACTACAACGGGGTTGTTTTAAGAAAAGCCATTAAGCAAGAAAATACTATAAAACCCGTCTATTTGTTTTCCCATTACATTGATGAGCTCCATGAAGAAACGGATGATGTTTGGACAAGTTTTGAAAAAGGCCTTGTTATTAATAATGATAATAAACAATCATTTGAAGACTTCATTTCAAAAATGAAAATAGACATTGAAGATACCAATAACAAGTATACCAAAGCTTTGTTTGAGTATAACGAGTTATTGACTAAGTGGAGGACACAAGGGTATCTGGGCAGCAGAGAAAGAGAAGAATTGCTGAATTGTGACAGTATTTTAGGCAGATCTCAAAGTCACCCATTAGAGTTACCAAAAGAGTTAAAAGATTACTATATCCAGCAAGAATTAAATGAGTGGATAGAATCAGTGAATAAATTGGTTTCTCAATTGGAACAAGGTGAGTAGGCTTATGTTTAGATATTCAAAACCGGTAAGAACCATAGGTGTAACAAAACGAAGCAACTATAGAGATTATAGGCAGCAGCTTAGGTTAGATTTTAACCGCAGATGCGGGTACTGTGATTCACGGGAAGATATTGCATCAATTGGTAATGCACAATATCATATTGATCACTTCGCTCCGAGGAAAAGGTTCCCCTTGCTTGAGAACGAGTATTCGAATCTGGTTTATGCATGTTCGAGATGTAACATAGCAAAAAGTGATGATTGGGTAAGTGATTCAGCGACCCAAACCATCGTAGATGATAATGGGTATTTAGACCCTTGCTCAGATGAATTCAGCGAATGCTTCGACCGAGATTCTAATGGGAATATCATAGGATGTACACCTGTTGCTATTTACATGATTAAGAAGTTAAAGCTATTCAGAATTGAATATGGGATCGTTTGGTCTCTCGAACAAATCGATAATGTCATGGATAAACTAGAGTCTGTTGTTTCGAAGTATAGTAGCTCCCTTGATGCTGGACGATGGAATCAACTGTGGAATGTATACACTCAAGGGCGCAGTATACAAAACAAACTCAAATCATACTTCTTTAAATAACATGATTAATGACAGAGTACTAGGTGCGTTTTATACTCCAGTAATTATTGCAGATTATTTGGTGGAAAAAACGCTATCTCATTTCCATAAGGACAGACGGATTTCGATACTAGAACCGAGTTGTGGTAGTGGTGTTTTCCTTAAGAGTATCATCAAGTTAAATGCTAAGTGCGATATCACCGCCGTCGAGATTAATGAACAAGAAGTTGATTTCCTAAAATCCTCAAGTATCATAGATAGTTTTAAAATTGTGCATAAGGACTATTTAGAATTCCATTTTGAGTGCAATCTTTTATTCGATTTAGTAATAGGAAATCCTCCATACATATCTTATACTAAACTCAACAGGGAACAGGTAAAGCTCGGGAATTTAATCATTAATGAAAGTAATTTGGGGAAACGCAGTATAACAAATATATGGGAACCATTTCTTATAAGCGGTGTAACTAAGCTATCGGCAGATGGAGTACTTTGTTATATTTTGCCTGTCGAATTGCTTCAGGTTAGATATGCAGAGAGGCTTCGAAGTTATCTAATGGATAACTTCCAGTACATTGAACTGATCCACTTCAATGAGCCTATTTATAAAGATATTCTACAGGATGTTATTGGAATTCTGTGCTACAAGAAACATAACTTGAGCGGATTCAGAGAGTCTCTTTTTGAAGTCGATACTGGGAATTCGACGTACTGTGAAAACAATGGGTACAAGATGAGCGCAGGAAACAACAAATGGACTTCATCAATTCTTACAAAAGAAGAATTGTCATGTATAGAAACGTTAGGTAAAAGGAGTAAGCCTATTGGTGATTATGTTACGACGAAACCAGGGATTGTAACTGGCAACAACAATTTCTTTATCCTACCTGAATCCGAGGTGATAAGTCTTGCAGCTTACGATTATGTTAAACCGATAATTAATCGCTCATCATATGTTAAGGATTTTCCTTCAGTGGTAAGGAGAACACATGAGGAGTTAAGGATTAGAAACAGACCATGCTTATTGCTTGATTTGAATGGCATTAATAGTGACCAAATAAACATGTCCGTCAAAAAATACATTGCACTTGGAGAGTCTCGTGAATATCAAATGAGCTACAAAGCGAGGCATAGATGTGTATGGTATGCTGTCCCAAACATCGCAACAGCACCAGCGGTTTTCTTCAAGCGTTCACATAGGAACATAAAACTCTTACTGAATCCCGACGGTCTATACTATACAGATACTGCTTATCTAGTTTATCCTAAACCAAAGACTTGCATTTATGATTTCGTCTATTCTTTCTATAATTCCTACACATTGGTTATGGCTGAGTTACTGGGCAGATTCTATGGTGGAGGAGTGCTAGAGTTAGTACCCTCTGAGTTCCAATCTCTTCCCATATATTATCTAAGTTTTAATGATTATGAACGGGATTTACTTTCTAGTTCGACTCAGAATCAAGTCATTAAGTATGTAGACAACAAAGCTAAGTTTTCTCAACGTGAGCTAAGCATTCTAGAAGCTGCAAGAATGAAACTCATTGCAAGAAGAGTAGACAGAAGAAATCCAAGTTAACAGACTATGCATGGTCTTTTGTACTTGTCTATTAAGGTATGTAAAATACCTATTGAATACTAAAGGAGAAATAATGGAAAACACAAAGGTAAATCACACAAAATCGATGACAAAGGGTAGTAGAAATCTTGTTGTAGATGTTATCATGGGATTGTTTTGTCTTGCATTACTTAGTCTTTCGCTGTACTTAATTGTCATCTCCAGCAATAATAATCAACAACTTATCTATGCAGTCAAATCTCTATCAAACAGTAAATTGGAAACTCTGGCATCTGATAATAGCACCGCCTTAAATTACGCAATAAAACAAGGGAATTATTCAGCTAGTCTTTCGATGCAAACAGGAATATTTTCGTTTATTGTTATTCTATTTCTTGGGTTGATTGGGACATATATGAAGATGGATTTCAACAGCAAGGAAAAAGAACTTGATGAGAAAGTAAGAAAGGAAAGAAAAGAAATTTTTAAGCGATTTGGATTATTAGAATCGGAAGTCCAGGATTTCCATAGAAAGTATCAAAAAGAAAACCTCTACGTGGCAGCAGTTTCGTATTATAGTCTATTCGAACTGTTCAATGGTCAGGATAGGCCAGCAGAAGCCTTGCTCTGGTATACGAAATATCTTCGAATTCAGTACCAAAGGATGCTTATGGATGATACAGACTCTTATGCAAAAACCGAATTTAACGAAGTGATAGATAATTACCAGGCTATTATTGATAATGGGCTGGAACGTTTTGACCTAACTGCGCTTAATGAGTGCATCAGTATTCTATATACAATTACAAATGCAGATAAAAAAGAAGCATTAGAGAATTATTTGGCGACTTTTATTAATGCCAGGGCTAGACTGCAGGGATCTAAATGATAATGGTCCGAATAATTAATGCTACTCATGCTTTATTGGAGGGTTTATTATGACTTTGAGTTTTGGTTGTTTACCAGTATTTTTTGTGTCAGTTTCAGATAATGGTGCAGTTGGATATACGGTTTGAACGCCAATGATCTCTTCTAAAGGATAAAGAATCGATGAAAAGACCTCTTCACTTTCTTCAATCATTGATTTAGGTAGTCTTCCTATGCTACTGATAATCATTCCACTTGAAGGGATCTTTTTAAATGGCATGTTCAAAGCTTGCTGGCACATCAATAAAAAGTTTGGAGTATGCAGTACGGTATATGCTTCAATATTCAATACTTTTTTCAAATAGCCCAGCCATACGAAATAGTTCAATGCCTTGATAGATGAAGATTGACTCTTTATTTCTTCATTTACAAACAATAAGATAAACTGAAAAAGGATGGGATCCTTGAGACGCGTTAATATCTGTATCTGTTCCACAGGGTTGTTGCTTTTGGCCCAATCAGGTATATCTCCATTGTATTCAATATGTTGGTGCTTTTTCGATAGTTCAATTATAAACTTTATATCTTCATTATGCAGATCTTTATCGGTTAGAAAACTGTTTTGAATTCTTGAGTGTTTCAATAGTATGTTCTTTAATACTATATTGACCTTCGCAATCAGATTATTGAGCTCAACAGTGCCCGAATCATTTGTAGGAAACAATTGATTGTTTGCTCCATCGTAGAATGTTCTGAGAGCTTCGACTTCGGAAGGATTAGATGCAAAAATCGTGCTTGATATACCTTTAGCAACATCATTCCACTTTTTATCATCTGTCACTATAGCATCAAAATATACCGAAAGACTATTTACTTTATCCTGTATTACAGGCATGTCCAGTAGATCGCCGATAAATAATACGTGTCTCTTTTGAACTAATATATCTCTGTCAATATTGTTTCTTTCTGCCTCAAACAGCCTGTTTGACAATATTAGCTCATAACTGGTGATATGCTTGTCTTCAAAATCTGAGCTTAGATTTGTTATCATAGGTAATAAAGGTGCTTTATCAAAACCGTTTTCATAGGCTTCTGCCCATCTTTGTAGTAACAGAATTCTTCTATTCCTATGGATAAATGTTACATTGCATGAATCTAGATCTAACTCATTCTTTGTTATCTCATATGTTGAGTGAGGAGATGATAATATTTGGGGATCGAGCGAATTGCACGAAAGCGTTCGATAAAAGTACCGTTGCTTTTCTGATGGCATATAGAACATAAATAGACAAAACTGGATCAGCCCCCATTTCCCCGTATCAGCCGTAGTTATGTTTTTCAAGTCTGAAGATGGCTCAAATTTAACGTCATACTGTTCGATAAGATTATACATTGAGGGTATCAAGACTCTAGGGAGAATACTCCGAAATACGGCTTGAAAATCTCTTATATTAGAAAAAACATTTTCAAGATCAATTAATCTCCAATTTGAGGATCCAAGTACTTGCAATGATGAAAACGTAATGTCTTTTAAAAAAGGATGATCATTTAGCCCATTTTCCCAAAATATCTCCATATCAGAATTCTTTAATTGGCCTGTTGTTGTTTTATGCAGATTTTTAAAACCCTCCTTCCCGGGAAGAGTAATACATGTTCGAACAAAATTACTACAGGCTCTCAGCCAACGAGTGTAATTAGAATTGTGGCAAAAACACCCCTCTGTATGGAGAGTAATATAGTCGTCAACACGGGTACATTTCTCTACTACCCGTCCCAAACAACTCCAGCACGATACTTGAAAGTTATTGCACCATGAGCAAGGACCTGTAACAATTTTTTCATAATCTTCTCGTATCTGTTTTCTGATCGGGTTGTTCCAACAGTCTAACAAAGTATTCTCATTCACATTACCGAGAATGAGATCAAAAGGTTTGTCGACACACCCAATACATGGGTATACATTACCTTCGATATCTATGTACAAATGATGTTTGACCCGATCACATGCAACTCCAACGTAAGAACCTCCTGCAGCAAAATTGTCTCCAGATGCTTCGGCTAAATCCTTATAAATCGTTTTTAAAGTTGCATCCTCCAAACCGAGTTTGTGTATATCCCTATATGATTTTCCATTACCTCTCGGTAAAATGGTATCACAATCGAAGATTAAGTTGTTTTCTTGCGCATATTCAAAGAGACTAATGATTTCTAGTTTATTCTCTTCCAGTATTGATGTCACAATACCTAATCTACGGCTTTCTTTGTTGAACCCCATATCAAAAAGTGCTTTCATTGCCCTATTACGCGCTTGCGTGTATCCAGGTTGTCCGACAATACCATCTTGTATATCATCCTTTTGTGAGTTAAATTTAACCAGAAGGATTACATCCATATCAAACAATAGTTCTGCATATTTTTTATCAATATCAACACTAGTGCGTCTCTTGTATTCTCCGCCTGGAAGATCATAAAATATCGCATCTGCTGTTGTGAAAACAGTTGTGGTAATGCCTAACTCTTTTGCCCTTTTTAAAATAGACATAGTGAGATCTCGGTTTCTTGGGTGGAATGGCTCGCCATTCCCTGGAATACCTAGGTATTTCCCCTGATATTCACTAGCTGCAAACTGATCTAAAATATTGTAATAATAACGATTAAGCTGTTCTTGTGACCGCTGATAATATTCATCTGATTTGTTCTGGGAACACCTCTCTGCACTGGCAAAACAATAACTGCAATTAAGATGACAAAAGGCTGGTATTTCGAGCCAAAGAGATTTGCTTACAGGATTAATGTTCAAATCAACATGGGCTTTGGTCAAAAAATGATTGGTATTGATAGTAGTCGGTTTTGATACACTCATACTTACCCCTTTGGCTATCTTGCTAAGCAACCAGATACATCAGTTACTATCTCAACAGTACCGTTTCTCAGGTTTAACACAATTTCAGCGCTTTCGATAATCTCCTTCTTGTTGTGTGAAATTGAGATGATACTGCAGTGAGTTTGTTGTTTATAATTAAACATAATTTTTAGAACATTAGGTGCTACCTTATAATCTAAAGCACTTGTAAATTCGTCAGCCAATATTAACTTAGGTTGCTTGCATAATGCAGTTGCTATCACAAGGGCTTGCTGTTGTCCGGATGATAGATACTTTACTTGCTTATTCAACTGAGTTTCTATACCCATCTCATATTCACTTAGTATCTCTTTGCATTTCTCTTTTGAATCTTTTCTATGATAGAAACTCAAGTTGTTCTTAAATTTCGAAAAAGCAGACAACGCAATTATCATATTTTCAAAAACCGTCATCGACAATACTAGATTTTTTGATATTTCTTGCTCAATAAAGCATATGTCTTTTACCTGAATCTGCTTGTAAACAACTGAACCTACTGTAGGTGCTAATTCATTGACGATTACCTTTAATATAGTCGATTTACCGCTACCATTCTCACCAATCAAGTAATACCACTTATCATTGAGAATGTCGAGGTTTAGGTTTGTTAACACTGTTTTATCTTCAACATCGGACTGTTTGAATATCATGGATATATTGGAAAGAGTTAACATTGTATTATTCATGTTAGAAAACCTCAGAACCAAAAGTAACAGTATCTTTGCCCTTACTTGCATATCTTCTAACAATGATCAGAACTATCAAAACAACACCCACAATCCCCTTGTAATCAGAAGGATTCAAATTAACATACAAGCAAATAGAGTATATGAATTGTGTAACTAAAGAACCTATAACAACGGCGCAAATAAAAGTGATTACAGTTCTTGGGCGTATGATGATTTCTCCAATTATCAATGCAGTTAAGCTTGAAATTATCAGTCCATTGCCCAAGCTAACATCACTAAAACCAAAATACTGTGAGAATAACGATCCCGAAAAACAAATCAAAGCATTTGAAATCGCTAGACCAGATACAATTAGGACATTCTTGTTGTGACCTGATCTTTGTATGATCTTTACATTTTCGCCGCATGCCCTTAACAGCAGTCCATATCTGGTATATAGAATTGTAGCAATAATCGAAAATGCTAATAAAGAGAACACAACAACTTTTGTGAGTATTCCTATATCTGTCAAATCGGAAAATGCGGTTGTAAGGTTATAGAATGAACTGTTTGAACCATTTTGTAACCGGAGGTTAACAGAATACAGAATTGTCAGGGTGATGATACCTGAGAGAAGCTTATTTATCTTAGCATAACAATGAAGACATGCCGTAAAAATACCTGTAAGCATACCCCCTACCAATGATAATGATAATGCTATATAAGGACTCATCCCTTTGGTAATAATCATAGACGCAATGACACCACCTAAAACAAACGAACCTTCGAGTGTTAAATCAGCGTATGCTAAAAGTCTTAATGATATTGAAAACCCTAAAACAGCAAGGCTAAGAATCAGCCCTTGGCTGAGTATATTGGGACTTAGAAAAAGAACACCTAAAGCATCAAGCATTAGAACACAATGTTAAATCTTATGCTGGAATCAAAGTGGTTTCGTTAAATTGTACTTCTTCATCATATCTGAATTCATATATAATTTTGAAGGCGGAGGCCCCATTACTGGAATAGTACCCGCTAGCTCCTTGCTATTCAGCACTTTCATCAAAATCTCTGCTGTCATTTTACCAACATCATTATTGTTAAAGCCATACGTTGCTATTGAGCCTTTATCAACAGAAGAAACATCCCCGCCTAAAACTGGAATGTTATACTTACTAGCAACCTTAAACATTGAATCTAAGCCTGAAAAGAGGACGTTTGAAGGGCTTATCAGAATAACATCAACACGTTTTCTCAATGATTCAGTTGCAGATGAAATCTCTGATGAATTGGATATATTGACTTCGACTAATTTTAAATTGTATTTTGCTGCTTCAATTCTAATAATCTTCATACCAGCTTCACAATTTGCTTCTGCAGGATTAACCAATATCCCAACATTCTTAGCATTGGGTAACATAGTTTTTATTAAACTAACTTGCTTTTCGAAAGGCCATCTATTTGTTGTACCAGTTTTGTTTCCACCTGGTAATTCAATTGAATCAGCTAGTTTTGAACCAACTGGATCAGTGATCGCTCCAAATACAACAGGAATGACAGTAGTTGTTTCAATAGCTGACTGAGCTGCTGGAGTGCCTAAGGCAACAATAGCATTCACTTTCTGTTGAACAAACTGATCATTAATTTGTTTACAAGTCAGAGCATTGCCGGCTGCATTTTTTTCAATGAGCTTGATATTGGGATATTTTGCAAGTTCATTCTTCAAACTTACAAAGACTGAGTCCAGTATAGGATGCTGAACATACTGATTGATACCGACAACAAATTCAGGACTCGTTACTTTTTTTTGCTTATTACAACCAACGACAGTCAAAGTTATTACAGTAAGCAACAGCAACAAGCTTAACAAAGCCACGTTTTTGACATTAACTCGATGCATCTTGAACTCCTTTTGTCAATCTTTAGACAACTGTGGATCAATGAGATACGAGGTACTTCATGCAAGATACTATCCGCACCTATCCACACAAATCCTTTATCCATGGTACCAAGAAAAAGTCAAGTAAAACTTAGTTCTCAATAATGTAAGAAACAGGACTAGCTTAAATTTATGATATATGTGTCGAAAAGAATTGAATTGAAAGAATAATCTAGTCTTGCGATCTATGCCCACCAATCCTATTCAAACTCCTGAGTTGACCCAATATACCTTTCTGGACTTTTCTGCCGATTTTGGGCACGTTTTGGCGGGAAATAACCACATATATGTAGCCTCTCAGATCAACCACTTCAATCGATGCCATTGCTTCCAGATAGATATAGACCCACTGTCTTGACTTACCGATGATTTGAGCAATCTCACGGATGGACTTGTATCTGCCTTGTTCCAGGATGTCCAGAAGCTTATGGGAATCTGTTATGCTGAATGTCCAACCCTTGTAGTGCTGATAGCCGATCCTGGCTTGGTAGCGGTTGGCTCGGACGTATATGGGAGGACTATCTTCTATCGGTTTTATCGCCTGGCTTTGGAGCAGTTTAGGCAATATCTGATCTATAATGTCTGCTTGAATACTGGTCAACTGAGCTATTGTATCAGTATTAAACGGTCGATCATACTGATTGATGAAGTTGAGGATTAGTTCTCTGTCTGTCATACTATCCTTTAGTTATCCAGATCAGCTTGGGTGACCAGTTCAAGGTTCTTATAGATACCTATCTCCTCGATTGAGCGGATCAGTTTCATAGCTTTACGTACATTGCCGCAAGAGTGGAAGTGGACATACTCAACAATATCTGGATGGAACTTGATTTCCAGAATCTCACTGCATAACTGGGCGATGTCCTTCTTGGGCAGATCTTGGAACTCATAGAAGAAGTTACATCTATCAAAGTAATACTCATTGATCTGGTTGAGCTTATCCTTGGCATTCTGCATCCCGACCAGGATCACTATCGCTGTGGTCTCATCCACGATATCCCTGATCGCACCTAAGAGCTGGGGATGCCGGAAGGCATAGTCTATCTCATCAACCACTATGATCGTATCACGATGGTCTTCCAGTGTCGATAAGCATAGCATAAAGAGGTCATTGGCTGTTCCGTATGGGATGTACTCTCCCATGCCAAACCTTTTGTATAAGGCTAAGAGTAGCTTGGAGGCAAACGCTTTAGGTGTGGTAGTGGCTTCCAGTCTGAGATAGACATAACCCTTACTGAATGCAATCCGACTGGCATAAGTGGTCTTTCCCAGCCCAGGTCTGCCATACAGCAACCCGAGTCCCACCATCTCCAATTTGGGTCGGGTTAGGAGGTATTCTATGCATTTATCAGCAGCTATTACGTTCTGAGTTCTGACGAGTTTTCCCTGTTTCATGATTACCTCCTAATTGGTTATCCCGATTCGTTTGAGAAGTTCTGCTCTGGAGAGGTGTGCGAATGGAGACTGCTCTTTCTCTACCGCATCAGGTGTTTGTTTATTCTCTTCTGGCATATCAGTTGTGTTGTGAGTGGCATCAGATTGATCGATCTCTTCGGCTATGGGACTCGGCTCATCGGTTATAGTAGTTCCGGCTTGATCTGCGGAATCTTGTCTTGCTAAGGTTGTTTGTTGCGATTTGTAATGCTCTCTCGCTGTCTTACTGAAGGCTATCTTCATAGATATGGGCATTTCACCATTGCTATCATTATAATCTAGTCCTATCCTATCAAAAGATGCCTTGATCTCTTGCTCTATTATGCGGTTAATCTCTAATTCTGCCAGTCTCTCTTTCTCCTCTGCATCCAGCTTCTCCCGCTCTTCAGGGCTCATCATCTCTGGATGCTTTGGCAGGTTCATCATCGCCTTTCTGGTCATCTCATCAATGATCTCATCACTATCCTTAGGTGGAGCCTCCAGCATGGGAGGACTGCTAAAGATTGCTCTGGCACCCTGATCCACAAGCTTCTCTTGCTTAGCTGTGGAGTTGCTCAAGATTCTATCAACTGCCTTCTGTGAGTTCACTACCCACTTCTTAGCATTGCGTTCTTTCTCCCGCTTTAAGCCTTTGATCTCGTTGTATTCTTTATTGAGTTCCTTATGCGATACTGCCTTATCCATCGAGACTTCAATGAACGGATGCTGCGTCTTGCGGAGAGCAGCCTGGCAGATGAAGACATCGTTCTTGTCATAGACTACTATCCATCTGGCATCGCTGTAATCGAACCTGATGATGCAGGGCTGTCCCACATGGTTAACTAGCTCCCGGTGCCAGTAAACCTTCTTATCCAGTCTGATGCCTCCACTACGGATGTTCTTGCGCTCCATCGCCATCATCAGGAAGTTGAGTCTGGATATCTCCACTTGGCGATTCTCAGCTATTCTGGCAGCGCTGAAGACCTCATAAGGAGTCCGTCTATTAAGTGATGTATGCGGTGTCTCACCATAGCAGAATCTCACATAGAAGGCGATCATCTGCATGGTCTCTTCGATGGTCGGTGGCTTGCCGGTATAGAGCTTCTTTGCCCACTTCTCGTTGCGATGCAGCACTGAGGGCTTATCGGCAATCGAAGCTCCTCTGAAGGTGGTAATGAACCTCTCAAACTGTTCCTGGAAGGTCTTGAAGAAGCGTTCGATCACTTTGGCTTTGGCATTGTAACTTTCTGCGAATCTCACTCCGATATTTAGCCTAGGGAAGATGCCACCCAGTTCCTTGTTCAGATCATGCTCTTCCCAGCTCTCATGAAATAACTTAGCCCTGAAGGCTTTGCCATTATCCAGATAGACATACTCCGGTAGTACAGCCATGGTTCCACTATTGTTATCGGCTATCTGCGAGCAGTTAATGAAGCCGTTGCGGAAGGCTGTGAGGATATGCTGGCTATCTTCAGTGAAGGCAAGGGATGCTCCCACGGGATACCTGCTTGCCCAGTCCATAACCATGATCATCGTCATGCGCTGTGCTCTTCCGGTCTGAGGATTGAGGATATCGAAGGAAAGGGTATGTCCATCCGCTACCCATACCTGTCCCACTGCCAAGCTGCTATCATCCCGCATAATGGTCTTGATGATCCGTTCAGATACGAACTTACTACCATCTCTGGCTTGATGCCACTCTGCCGGAT
>PHBQ01000104.1 GCA_002841975.1 Candidatus Cloacimonetes bacterium HGW-Cloacimonetes-1 | reverse complement strand
CTTTGCGGGATGTCGAGGTAGCGGGACATTTCCCATACTTCGGTTTTATAAATGTTGCCGAGCGGTTCCATGGCACAGGCTCCGTCGCCATGCTGGGTAAAATAGCCAACCATGAGTTCGGTACGGTTTGATGTCCCCAAAACCAGTGCCTTGTATTTGGCGGAGAGGTCGTAAAGGACGATCATGCGGGAACGGGCTTTCCAGTTTCCCTTGCGCAGGGGGTCTGCATCGGGATCGACGAGATCGAAATATTCGTCTGCCATAAAGCTGATATCGATGGTTTGATGCTGGATTCGCAGCCATTCCGCCAGGATTTTGGCATCGTTTTCGCTATCCGGATTGCTATGTTTATAGGGTAACATCACTCCATAGACGTGGTCTGGGCCGAGGGCTTTGACCGCCAGGGCGGCAGAGAGGGCAGAATCTATTCCGCCGGAAAGGCCGATCACGATGTTTTCAAAGCCGTTTTGATGAGTATAATCGCGGATAAAGTCACAAAGGTGATCTACTTCAGCGGCTATGTTTAGCTTGCGCATCCTAACTCCGTTCATTGGATTTTGTGAAAAATAAGAAGTCCAAAAGCCTTGTATATGATGTAAGGCTTTTGGACGTAAAAGAAAGGCAGATTAGACGTTGATTACTTCTACGACTTCCGGTATTTCTTCTTTCATAACTCTTTCGATGCCGGCTTTGAGGGTGAGGGTGGCCATGGGGCATGTACCACAAGCACCTTTGAGGCGGACTTCGATCACATTGTCTTCACGAATGTTGATCAGATCTACGTCGCCACCATCGGATTGGATGGCGGGACGAATTTTGTCTAATACTGCTTCTACTTGTTCACGGTTGATCATTACGACTCCTTTATTTGGAACCCAGGTCGATGGCCAGGGTCTTGCCGTTGGGGTAGATCAGGTTTAGGGTATGATCTGTCATTTGGGCAAGCTTGATTTCTTGGGAACCATCGCTCATATTCCAGGCAGAAGTGGATTCATCAAAGCTGATTTCCACGGATTTGCCGGAATTGGGGCCTACTGTTTCTGTTATAGTGATACTGTTTTTCATGGTCTTGATTTCAAATGTTTTGCCGTCGCTCTGTACTGTGCGAACATCTGTGGTACCATCTGCCATGGCCAGCGGGTTTGTCCCTGTCCAATATTCGATGGTATTGAGGAATACGACGTCTGCCATCACGGCTATTTCATAGACAGGAGCTATAGCCAGTGCCCACATTACCAATGTTTGAACCGGTTCGCTACCAAGTGATCCGTTCCAAGCCCATACTTTTTTGGTGAGGGTCATGTTGCCATAACAGCCGAACAGACTAAACATTAGGAACAAAGTCATGACTGACCAAACGATAGGTTTAACTAACTTTTTCATCATTCTATCCTTTTTGTTATTAGTGAGACACAGTTTAATCTACTATCTGTGTTTTGTCAATACCGATATTCCTGGTAGTGATGTAATAGAACGCCGGTATCACAAAGAGCGTGAGCACGGCAGAAACCATTAAACCACCAATACTGACGATACCCATAGACTGACGGAACTCTTTACCCGCAGAGCCTATCCCCAATGCCATCGGCATCATACCGATCACGATGGAGAGGGTGGACATGATGATGGGCTTCAGTTTCAGTCTGCCGGCTTCGATCAGAGCATCATGAGGAGTCCAGCCTTCTCGCCGCTTGATATTCACGTAATCCAGGATCAGGATGGCGTTATTCACTACGATACCCACCAGCATGATCATCGCCATCATAGAGAAGATATTGATGGTAAAGCCGGTAAAGAGCAGGGAGAAAAACACACCGATCAGGGACAGGGGAACGGTGGACATGATGAGCAGTGGCTGCGCAAAGCTCTCCAGGATCGCTGCCAGCAGCATGTAGGTGAGCAGCACTGCGAGGATAAAGGTGCGCATCATATCGACCATGGTCTCTTGCATCATCTGGGAGTCTCCACCCCATGTGATGCGGTATCCCGCAGGGAGCTTGACACTGTCCAGGCTTTTCTTGATGCCGGATGTGACATCACCCAGATTTGCTCCGGGAGCTACACCACCGGTAAACTGGATGGATTTGTAGCGGTCTCTGTGAGTGATCTTGTTGACGCCGGGAGCAAAACCCACATCTGCCAATTGGCTGAGGACGTAGGATTTACCTTGGATAACGATGCTGAGGTTTTTGATCTTGTCCGGAGAATCTATGGATTCGTCCGAGAGAGAGAGCTTGATATCGTATTCATTGCCCTGATCCCGATACTGAGTGGCAACCATACCTTCCACAGAGGAACGGAGTGCGAGAGCCAGATCATATACAGTGGCACCGACTTCGGACATTCTTTCCCGTTTGGGATAGATCGTCAGTTCCGGCTTACCGGAGCGGGTACTGGTGTCCAGATTGATCAGGCCGGGAGTCGCGGAGATAGCTTTTAAGACTTCAGGTTTGAGCTGTTCCAGGCGGTCGTTGTCCTGCCCTTGCAGGAAGAAAGCGATAGGCGCATCTCCACCCATACCTTCGGTAGTGGTCACAATGATTCTGGCATTGGGAATATCTGCCAGTTCTTTGATCAGGATGGCAATCATGTCCTTGGTGCTTCTCTTGCGGAGCTTGCTATCGATCAATTTGACGTCCGCAGCTGCCAGGTTTGTACCTTTGTCGATAAAGCCCTGGGTACCGAGGTTCGAGATCACATGCTCGACTTCCTTGTATTTGGCAATGCGTTTGATCACTGCATCCAGCGTTTTGGCTGTCTGATCCAAGTTTGTACCCTGAGGCATCTCGATTTTTACGGTTAATGCACTTTGGTCCATGGTGGGCATCAATTCGGTACCGATCATGGGTACAATAGCAAAACTAACCACCAAGAGTGCGACCATCCCGATCAGCAGCATAGAGCTACGGGTCTTGGAGGTCAATACACTGCTCAAAAGGCGGGTGTATGAATTGGTGAAACGGTTAAATGCGGCATCAAAGGCTGCACCAAATTTGGAGATTTTTTGCTTCTCCGGCAAGATGATCGATGCCAGCATCGGCGTAATCGTGAAAGAGGTGATCAGGGAAAAGATCGTGGCATAGGTCACGGTGAGACCAAACTCTTTGAAGAACTGCCCCACCATCGAGGTCATCGAGGCGATGGGCAAAAACACCACTATATTTGTGAGAGTGGAGGCAAACACTGCCACCGCTATTTCGGAGCTGCCTTTGTAGGCGGCTTCCCGTCGATCGTTACCCATTTCTTTGTGGCGGAAGATGTTTTCGACGACCACCACAGAATTGGTAACCAGAACCCCCACCGAGGTCGATAGTCCCATCAAAGTCATGATATTGATCGTGAATCCGGACATCTTAAGGAACAAGAAGGTCGAGATGATCGAGATCGGCATAGAAAGTGCTACAATCAGGGTAGATCTGAGGTCGTGCAGGAAGAGCAGCAAGATCAAACCAGTGAGCAGGATTCCCATCCAGATATTGCTCATAGTATCGTTGACAGATGCTTTGGTAAAGCTGGAATCGTCCCGTACTATGCGCAGTTCGACGCCCTGAGGGAGTTCCTTTTCGATCTCCGGGAGTTGGCGACGGATTTGCTTTGCGATATTCACGATATTACCATCGGAGCTCTTGACCAGGGAGAGGCGTACGATGTTGTCCTCTTGTTTCATCTGAGGCACATTGAAGTACACAGCACGTTGCCGTACTTCTTCGGTGCCGTCGCTGATGTCTGCCAATTGGTAGAGCTTTTTGGTCCCAAAGGCAGTGGGGATATTGGTATTTTGAATCTCGCTCAAATTTTGGAATTCACCTTTGAGGCGGACGGAATATTCTTGGGATCCGTTAGTAAATTGACCGGCAGGCATGTCCATATTTTGTGCACCCAGGATTTGCATCAGTTGCATCATGGACAGGCTGTTTTCGTAAACCGTACGATCCGAGAGCGTGACATTGATCTGGCGTTTGTTGCCACCGGTCATTTCGACCTGGGCTACGCCTTCGATCTGAGAAAAGCGGTCTTTGAGCTGTTTATCGGCGATTTCATAGAGGGCTTTGCCATCCATATTGCCGGAGAGCACCACATCCATAAAGGGTTGTGCCCCGATATCATATTTCTGAATACTGGGTTTTTCCGAGGATGTAGGGAAATCCCGGATGATGGCATCTACTTTGTCTTTGATTTCCTGATTGGCGATATCGACGTTCTTGCCCATGTTAAACTTGATCATCACCAAGCTAAAACTATCCATGGAATAGGACTCAATATAGTCGATCTCACTCACTGTTGCAATGGCATCTTCAATCTTTTTGGTGATCTGGTTCTCGATTTCGCGGGGACCTGCACCGGGATAGATGGTCTGCACCGTCACGAAAGGTAACTTGATATCCGGCATCATATTGAGCGGCATTCCGATAAAGCCCAGAATACCAAACACGATAAACACCAGGATGCCCATGGTCACCATGACGGGTTTTTCTATTGATAATTTTGCGAGAAACACAGCTGCTCCTTAGTCTATTATGCGGATTTTGACATTTTCCGAAAGCATGTTTATCCCTTCGGTAATCAAGGAATCGCCTACACTGAGGCCGGATAATACTTCAAACTGGAGCTGATTGTCCAATCCTACGGTGATCGGCGTCTTCACAGCTTTGTCGTCTTTGGCGATCCAGACATAGCTTTCACCATTTTCGGTTACTATGTTTTGGCGGTCCACGACGATGCTATTGGGCTTGGACAGGATGCTCAAGCGGATGTCGGCAGTGATGCCGGGGGCAAAACTCTTGTCTGTATTATTGAGTTCGGCTTCCACGCGGAAAGCCTTATTATCCGGGTCCAGTGCCATAGCAATGGTAGTGACGCGGCCCTTGATTTGGGCTTCGTTCCAGACTGCAGTTACAGCAGTTCCTTTTTTGATCTGGGAGATTTCAGATTCCGGCACCCAGAGCACTGCACGATAACGGGAGGTATTTGCCACGGTAAAGAGGTCCTGCCCGGGATATACGTGATCGGCAACATTGACCTTCATATTGGTGATCACACCATCGATGGGGGCAGTGATATTGATCATCTTGCGGGAGGCATCGAGATTGGCTTTGGACACCTTGTAACCGGCTTCGACATTGTCCATATCTTGCTGGGAAATGGCACCTTGAGCAAACAAGCGTTGCATTCTTTCGAAAAGCTGTTTGGAGCTGTTGAAAGCAGTAGTAGCCTGGTCATATTGAGCAGAGGGAGTGTTTTCGGGGAAAGTGACAATGAGCTGACCCTTGGACACGCGATCACCCACTTTGGCATTGATGCCGACCACGATATCGCTGACCATGGCTTTGGTCGTAGATTCCTGAATTCCGCTCAGACCGGCATTGTAGATCAGTTCCTGGACAAAAGTGTTTTTTTCGATGGCATTAATGCGCACCGGGATTCCCTGCTCTGCCTGGATCTGCTCCAGGTTCTTGTTTTCTATATCTTTTTTGCCGCAAGCACTTAGCAGAAGTGTGAGGCTGAACATCAGGATTAATACTCTCTTCATTTTATCTCCTATTATAGTTTGAAGCCGATGGCTTTCTTGAGATTCAGATCGGCAGATATGACCTCGTAAATACTATTTAAATATTGCAATTTGACGCTGTTGAGCATGATCTGAGCATCAAAAACTTCTAACTGAATTCCCACTTGGTTATCATAACGCACCTGGGCAAGCTGGAGGCTACGTTCTGCCAGTGCTATGTTTTGGGTCTGGACATTATAGTTTTCCAAAGCGTATGCCAGTTGCTGATGAGTTTGTTTGATCTGCAAGGCTATCAGCTCTTGATAATCCTGTTCCTGAATTTTGGATTGCTGATAATCGTGCTTGGCATAAATCCGCTTTGCAGTATTGGAAAAGCCGGTAAAGAGCGGGATAGAAAAGCCGATCCCGATCTGGTATTGAGATCCAAAGTCATTACTCTGAATGGAATATTCGTCTGCAGCGGTAAACACGGAATATCCTGCTTGCAAAGCGACATTCGGCAGATAGTTTCCCTTTTCCGCATTATAGCGAATCTGTTGGATTTCGGTATTGATCGTTGCCAGATGCAGTTCGATCCGATCCCGCAGTCCTTGGGCGATTGCCGTGTCCAGATCAATATTAAAAGTCTGAGGGAGGATAAATTCTCCTTCCGGAACGGCGTTGATGTCGTTGCTGCCTATTTGCTTGCGAAACGCTGCGGCAGCTAGGTTGTAATTGTTCTTGGCTTGCAGGACTTGAGGCTTGAGCTTGGCAACCTCCAGTTGGGCTCTCAGGAGATCAAATTCGGAGACCTGTCCTTCTCTGTTGAACAACTGAACATGCTGTAAATGCTGCGTGGCAATATCCAATGCCTCTTGCTGGATTTCATAGAGCTTATGGGCCAGCAGGCACTGATAGAACATTTCGGAGGTACTCACGATCAGTTCTTGTTCCAGGAGGTTATACCGCCTTTGTTGGATCGAGCGATAGCGATCCACGGCACGGATACCATTGATCAGTTTACCACCCAAAAACAGAACCTGGTTAAACTGGAGTTGCATCGCCAGAGAACCCTGTTCCTGAGTCTGGGATGGGATCATGGAAGACACAACACCGGTCAAAGCGCTTGCCAGATAATCCTCGTTGGCAGTTGCCAGAGTATCCAGGCCGGAACTAAAGTCCGGTGCAGGCGGCAGGGATGAATCCGGAAGATTCGTCTTTTGGAGCTGATAGCCACCCTGTAAACTGATCTGGGGGAGTAGATTGCCCCGCACATCTTTGTATGTATTATCTGCTTTGACTATGTCCTCGGCAGCCATTAAAAGTGTTTTGTTGCTACGTTTTGCCATCTCGATGCTATCTGTCAGAGTGATCGACATCAAACTCCATGCCGCAAGAGTCAGGCAAGCTAACGTGATAAATTTCTTCATTCTAACCTCGTTTAGTTATTCCATATAGTATTATCTGGATCCACAATTCGTGATCCCGCTCAATCTTGTTTACAAACTCTTCTCTACTAAATACTTCAAGATTTGTATCGGTTAACAAAAACCATTGATTAAAGACGTCGACAAACCGATCAACCGGTACAAATTCGGAGATGATCCCCTCTTTGATACCGAACTCGAAAATCTCAGAGAGTAAAGCTGCTATGCGCTTTTTGTTAATAATTCTAAACTCGTCGATTTTACTCTGATTCACTACAGAAATACTGCGTAAAGCCTCAGAAAGGGTTGACATATTTGCCTTTAACAGGGTTATGGGGGTACGGAAATAAACCGTGAATTTGCCCTCGAAGCTACTTTCTTCGGCTATCTTCGTTTTCATGATCCGCAGAAACTCTTCCATGAATTCCTGCACGATCTGCACAAAGATATCTTCCTTACTTTTAAAGTAGTAGTAGATGGTGCCTTTCCCGATATGGGCGGCCTTGGAGATATCCTCCAAAGATGTCTTGGCATATCCATAGCGTTCAAAGAGCTCGGTTGAAGCCTTCAGGATTGCGCTGCGTTTATCACTTTGTTCAAACATGTTGTCCTCGAGTGTTATTGTTGTATTTCAGTCAATTAGCTGATACGTTGTTCGAATGTTCGACCAATATTCAATCTTGGTCGAATAGTCAAGTTTTATTTGCTAAATCAGATGCACTGGATACGTAAGATGCAAGCGAATATAGCGATACACTGTTAAACTGAGGTGATTCCACTTGCTTGAAGCTGAGGTGATTCGCTCGTGATTCCCTCGTGAAGGCCGGGTGGCGACCCGGGAATCGGCAGGGAAGTATCTCGATAGAACCTGTGATTACAAAAAGTGGTGGGCTCGGG
>PHBQ01000007.1 GCA_002841975.1 Candidatus Cloacimonetes bacterium HGW-Cloacimonetes-1 | reverse complement strand
ATGATCATGGCAAAGATACCGATCAGTATTAAGTGAAACGCTGCAGAAACTGCATAGTTGGAATGCAGCAGTTTACCAAAGTACACTTTCAGTAGTTTATTGGGCATTTTCCAGACCTTCAGTGGCAACAAATATCTTCTCAAATCCTGCCCCACGTATAGTATCCATCAGCGTAATTACTGTCTGGAGTGGAGTAGCTTTATCAGCAGACAAGCGTACAACCTGCTCCTTGGATTGAAATGCGTCCATGAGTTCCTGATGCAAGTCTTCCATAGGGATGATTTTGCCCATCAAGTCGATCTGAGTGTTGTCCATATAGATTATATGCAACACTTGATGAGTCTGCCGGACTGATGAATTCGATCCCGGCAGCTTGATAGGAAGTCCGGTTTGCGATGCAAAATTGGAAGCAATCAGCAGGAAGATGATCAAAAGAAAGATCACATCGGTCATGGATATTAACTGAGTGGAGCTTATCTTTTTGCTTTTGATTCCGATCTTCATAGATCTTTAGTTCCCGCTCTTGATTGATTTGAATCTGATCAAGTATTGAATCAGGTGATCTTGGAGATCCTTTGCAATGTTCTCGAGGTGCTGAACTAAGTCGTTGTAGAGAATAATCGCAATAATACCCACGATCAATCCACCAATAGTAGTCAACAATGCTTCCCAGATTCCTCCTGCTAAGACGGTTATATCCACACCACTTTGGCTCTGAGTCTGGATACTCATAAAGACATTGACCATCCCGATCACAGTTCCCAAAAACCCGATCAGCGGAGCAATCGCAGCACAAGTGGAAAGCCATCCCATGCCCTTTTCAAGCTTGGTAAGCTCCATTACGGCAGTCGATTCGATGCTTTCCTTGATCAAGCTCACATCATCTGTATCGGAGCTGATCAGTTTGCGCAGCATCTGTCCCAGGGGATTATCTCCCTCTGCAGAATCAATCCCGCTTTTGATTTCCTTAATACTGGTTGCACCGCTCAAAGCAGCGTGTAAAGCTTGGATTTGTTTTTTTATCCGTCTCAGCAATCTATACTTTTCCAGGACAATCGCCAAGACGACAAACGAGATAACTAACAGGACATACATCAGTAGTCCGCCACGCATGAATAAATCTAATATCGACATATCTTTCCCTTATTAGAGTTGGTAACAATCCTCTCCGGCAGCTGCGGACAGGCCCATAATAAATTATCACCCGTTTCAGTATATCAAAAGAACTCGATTCCTAAAACGGGTGATGCAAATCAATAATGTTTAGGCGTGTTTGGTTTGGAAATCACGCATGAATTCAGCTAAGGCAAATGCTGAAGGCAGTGGCAGTGCATTGTATGTAGAAGCGCGACATCCACCCACGTCACGGTGACCCTTGAGTCCGATCATGCCGAGTTTTTTGGCTTCGTTGATAAACAGTGCTTCCAGATCTTCACTGGGAAGGCGGAAAGTGATATTCATCAAAGAACGGTCTTCCACATCGACTGTACCTTTGTAGAAGCCATGTGATTGGTCAAAAGCTTTGTAAATGTAATCAGCTTTGACTTGGTTATTCAGGGCGATCTTCTCCAATCCACCAAAGTCTTCAATCCATTTTACTACCAGGCCGATCATATAGATAGCAAAGGTAGGTGGTGTATTGTACATGGAACCGTTTTTGGAATGAGTACGATAGTCTAGCATGGTAGGTATGTTTGTCAGACCACTTTCCAGCAAGCTCTTTTTCACGATCACGACTACGCATCCGGATGGACCAACGTTCTTTTGGGCACCGGCATAGATCATGTCGTATTTATTGATATCAATCGGTTTGCTCATAAAGTTGGACGACATATCAGCGATGAGCGGAACACCTGCAGGAGTAGTGGGATCAATCATCCACTCTGTGCCAAATATTGTGTTGTTATTGGTGATATGCAGGTAGGAAGGATTGGCAGAAAGCTCCCAAGTCTTGGGAATGTAACAGAAGTTTCTGTCTTCGGAGGAAGCGGCGACATGCACAGCCTTTCCGATTTTTTTGGCTTCACTAATGGCTTTCTTGGACCACTGACCGGTATTGATATAGTTTGCTTCTTTACCTTCAAAAGCAAAGTTCATCGGCACCATCAGGAATTGCATGCTGGCTCCGCCTTGTAGGAAAAGGACTTCGTATTCGTCGCTGATATTATAAACCCGTTTGATAACAGCAACGGATTCGTCGATAATAGCCTGATATTCTTTACTGCGATGGCTCATTTCCATCACGGAAAGGCCAAGGCCTTTGTAGTTAAAAAAATCTGCTTGGGCTTCGCGCAAAACTTCTTCGGGAAGCACGGCAGGACCGGCGTTAAAATTGTGTACACGTTCCATTATGGGATCCTCCATGGAGTATTTTTTAATGGCGCAAGTTTTTGGCATCATAGTCTTTCAGGCAAGTTTTTTTTAGAGCTACGAGAAAATTGTTGACTCCACAACCCTTATCCAGTAGTTGATACATAGGATTAAAGATATGATACATAATACATTACACAACATAAAAGTAGTTTTAGCATCTGCCTCTCCCAGACGGAAGCAGATCTTTGAATTGTTAGGTATAAACGCCCTTATTGTCCCCGCCAACGTCAGTGAACCGATCACTACGGAGAAGCCATATATCCAAGTGAAAGCACATGCTCTCAACAAAGCTCTGGCTATTGCCAAATTCATGGATCCGGCAACTTTGGTTGTAGGTTCCGATACGATTGTTGCGATAGACAACCAAGTTTTAGGCAAACCTGCCACTCGCAGACAAGCCACAGAACATCTGCAACAGCTTTCCGGCCGCACTCACAATGTCTATAGCGCCATCTGTATTATCTACAACAACCGGAGGCTGGTCGATTATGCCCGGACCAGTGTCACTTTTGCCACGCTTTCCGAGAGCGATATCAAAAACTACCTGGATACCAAAGAACCCTTTGACAAAGCAGGTGCCTATGGTGTGCAAGGCTATGGCTCGCAATTTATCGAAAAGATCAACGGCTGCTACTTCAATGTGATGGGGTTCCCGGTTCGTTTGTTTCATGATATGATCAATGAAATGTTTGGAGAATCATCATGAGAACACTACTCTGCAATGCCCGTTTCTATTACCGTAACCGTATCGACAACAATGTAAAAGCCATGTTAATCGAGTCCGGTAAGATCACTCACATATTCCTCGAGGGAGAAACACTGCCCCTTGACGCAACAATATGGGATATGCAGGGCCAATATGTTTATCCGGGATTCATCGATACTCATACCCACAGCTTTGAAGGCGGTTTATACTCTGCAGGTGTTGATCTTTATGATTGCAAGAATATTGCTGAAGTCCTCGAACAGATCCAAGCAGCACTGCTGCAGCTACAAAACAAAGAAGACAAGATGCTCTTTTGCTGGCGTTTGGATGAGAACGCATTGGCAGAATCCAGATTCCCCACAGTAGAGGAACTCGACTCGCTCGGCAGTGATGTGTGTATCCTGATCCGCCGTATTGACGGGCATTCCTGTGTCATCAATTCTTTTGCCAGAAAGCATATTGCTCAATTAAGCGGAAATCAAGATAGCGTCCTCCGGGGAGTAGATAACGACCATGCTGTGCACTGGTTTCACGGGAACTGTGGACAGGAAAAGATCTATGAGGCCTATCAGACTGCCGCACAAATAGCCCTCAAGGGCGGATTCACCACGATTCATACCATGATCGGAGATGCAGAGCACAGCATCACCCACTACAGTTTCATCGATAGTCGATTGCCACGCTTCCCCATAGAGTATATCCTATATCCCCAGAGTTTTAACCTTGAGGCAGCACTTGATGCCGGAGCTACCAGGATCGGTGGCTGTATCCTGGCAGATGGATCTATAGGTTCCCACACCGCCGGACTTACTCAGGCATACGAAGATAGCAAAGATAATTTTGGAACTCTATATAAAACTGATGACTTTTGGTACGAGTTTATCCGCACGGCACATCAGCATAACCTGCAAGTAGGAGTGCATTGTCTGGGAGATCGTGCCATCCGACAGATCAACAACGCCTATCTGAAATTAGCAAAAACGGACTACAAGGATATTCGTCATCAGCTAATCCACTGTGAAATCACTCCCAACGACTTGGTCTTACAGATCAAAACTTCCGGTGCGATACCTGTCATGCAACCGGCTTTTGACCACTATTGGGGTGGAACCCATGGCTTTTACGCATCTCGTTTAGGAGCCGAACGTAGCCTCATCATGAACCGCCTCAAAACCTTTGTAAATAACAATATCAAGGTTACCGGAGGTTCGGATTGGTACATCACGGAACTCGATGCTATCAAAGGCATGTGTGCAGCGATGAACCATCACAACAAATCTGAACGCCTCAGCCCCAAAGAAGCAATCCAAATTTACACTTCCAATGCTGCCTATCTTTCCCATGATGAAACGCGCTTGGGATTACTGGAAGAGGGATTCCAAGCAGATTTTACAATATTAGACAGTCAATTGAGTATACTCAGTACATCGGATAATACTCATATCAAAGCTGTGATTAAACGTGGGGAGCTGGCTTTTGGCAACTTTGAAACCAACGTTTGATACCGCTTCGCTCCTGAGTATCATCCAAACAGAGCTGGCTGTGCATCCGCTTTGCAGTAAAGTAGATATCTACAAACTGATGTTCCAGGCACTCTATGGACCTACGCATATGATCCCCGATGAGGACCTCATCATCAAAGGCATTATCAACGAAAGAAGTGCCATGAAAACTACTTTCACACCGCTCGTTCAAGATATCGGAAGCGGTAACGCTTTTTACCGAATCAGCCTAAGCTTACTTCCCGACATTGCCCCTGTACGTGAAGCTCAAATCCTCTGCCAATATATCATGAGCTCTCGTCAAGCCTTTGATACAGATTGGGATGAATGGGGCAAAACCTGGAAAGTGATTGACCTTTTACTATACGCAAACAGCATCCATTTCATTGATATCAATGATGATATAGATGCATTGTTGAACCATAGATCTATCCCCAGTCACTCATCCATTTACCACGATAATTATATACCGCATTACAGACTGGTACATCACAGCTTTCTGCCAAAACTGCTGGCAGAGCTCAAATAGAATTTAATACACGGAGATAAAATGAAAGAAACCAGAGTCAGATTTGCACCCAGCCCCACCGGATATTTGCATATTGGTGGATTACGCACAGCTTTGTATGATTTCCTCTTTGCCAAAAAGTACAATGGCAAATTTGTCCTTAGAATAGAAGATACAGATCGTAACCGCCTAGTCGAAGGAGCAGTGGAAAACTTGATATCCTCTCTCACGCAGTTAGATTTGATCATCGATGAAGGACCTCACACCGGTGGTGAATATGGCCCCTACGTCCAATCAGAACGTCTGGAACTGTATCATCAGCATGCAGACCTGCTCCTCAAGAGTGGACATGCCTACCATTGTTTTTGTAGCTCCGAGACACTTGACACCATGCGTTTGGGACAGCAGGAACGCAAGGAATTCGTAAAATACGATCGACGTTGTCTGCAGCTCTCAGCCGCCGAAGTGTCTGCCAAACTGGCAGCCAACGAGACTCATGTAATCCGTCTGAAAATGCCTGATGAACACAAATTCCGTTTTGACGACCTGATTCGTGGAACCGTGGAGATGGATGCTGCCCAATCCGACGACCAAGTCATAGTCAAATCCGATGGCTTCCCTACCTATCATTTAGCTGCTGTTGTGGATGACCATTTTATGCAGATATCGCACGTCATCCGCGGTGAAGAATGGCTGTCCAGCACCCCCAAACACATCTGGCTATATCAGTGCTTGGGCTGGGAAGCACCGATCTGGATTCATTTACCATTAATCCTCAATACCGACCGCAGTAAACTCAGCAAACGCATGAACGATGTCTCCGTTGAAAGCTATATCCAAAAGGGCTACCTCAAGGAAGCACTGATCAATTTCATTGCACTCTTGGGTTGGCATGCTTCCGAAGATAGAGAGATCTATACTCTGGAAGAACTGTGCCAAGAATTTAGCATCGAACGCGTCAGCAAATCCGGAGCAGTGTTCGATCTCACAAAATTGGACTGGATGAACGGTCAGTATATCCGCAGTCTGCCCCTGGATACGATCGCCGAACGTTGTCACCCCTATTTTGAAAGCAGTGGAATAGATACGTCTGACCATGTTAAACTACTCAAGATTATAGATATTGCTCGTGAACGTATTACCCTCCTGCCGGAGATTGTGGAATACAGCAAGATTTTTTACCTCACCAAAGATCTGGATGCAGCAGATCAGGATATCCTGGACAACGAGATTTCTCAAACCGTCTTGAAGTGGTTCCTGGAATCCGTGCAGGCAAATCTGCCGCTCGATCGGGACAAAGTCCATAAGCTGGTCTCCGACGGAATGGCAGCGTTGCAGATTAAAGGTAAAAACTACTACACTCCGCTGCGTCTGGCTTTGATCGGTCAAGCTCATGGCCCGGATATGCCCGCCACTTTTGATATCCTGGGTGACGCTGAAGTCATACTCCGCTTGGGTAGAGCAATCCGCTAATTTTTTTAAACGCATCTAACTGCCACACAACGGATAATCCAGGCGAACCCAATTCGCCCCTACTTCAATCCGAGGTGATTCCCTCGTGAACCCCGGGTGAAGCCCTTGTGGCGACAAGGGGAGCGCTAGGCAAGCTCTACGGTAGTATCCCGGTTTATAGTAAGTGGCAAAGAGCCGGCTGGTACTCGAAAGGCGGTCCTCCCTACTCTGAGTATCGACCTGTAAGTAATGATCTAATATTACTTTAAACATCTGGCGTACTAATTTGCATCAGTTCAGATAAGTTTGATCTTGACAAAAATAGTGGTTCCGGATGATTTGATCATACAAATTACACAGTGTGAATATCCCCATGGGGCATTAGCTCAGCTGGGAGAGCGCATGACTGGCAGTCATGAGGTCAGCAGTTCGATCCTGCTATGCTCCACCATTATATACCCCTTCACCTCGCTTCGGCGTAGTGAAGGGGAAAATTTTTTGTAGACGATTTTGGAGACGCCATAATGAAAAGTATAGACAATGAAACAATCATAAAGATTCAAACAGCCGCACGTAAAGCACGGGGCAGCATCCTGACCATGACTACTTTGTCAAATAGTGGTCATCCCGGTGGCTCCATGTCTTGTATCGACATTCTGATGGCACTTTACCATCGCATGAACCACAATCCCCGCGATCCCAATCTGGCAGATCGCGATCGAGTCATAGTCAGTAACGGCCACATCTCTCCCGCCGTATTTTCGACATTGGGAATGATGGGATACTTTGATCTCAATGATGCTATTTCCCAGTTTCGTAAATTGGGCAGCATCTATGAAGGTCACATCGAACGCGATGTTCCCGGCGTGGAATGGACTACCGGAAACCTGGGACAGGGACTCTCTGCCGGTTGCGGTATGGCCTTGGCGTCCAAGATCAAAAACGTCCCCTACAATACTTTTGTCCTGATGGGTGATGGTGAACAGCAAAAGGGACAGATCACGGAAGCACGTAGATTTGCCATAAAGTATCAGCTCAACAAATTGGTAGCAATCATAGACTACAATCAATTGCAGATCAGCGGTAATATCGCTGATGTGATGCCACAAAACATCAAGCTCAATTGGGAATCTGATGGCTGGAAAGTGATCGAAATCAATGGACATGATATTGCCGAGATCAGTAAAGCTCTGGACGTAGCCCTTGCTTCCGATATACCCACCATGATCATGGCTCATACAGTTATGGGTAAAGGTGTTGATTTCATGGAGAATCTTGCCAAGTACCATGGTTCTACGCTCTCGGAAGAACAATTGGCAAATGCTCTCAAACAACTCGATCTGCCCTATGAATTGGAAAAGTATAAAAAACTCCGAAACGAATTCTCGATTAAGAGTGCGAAAACTATACATCGTGACTTTAGCCTGCATGCAAACCTCATTCAAGGTAAACCCCTCGTCTATGATACAGAGACGGACAACCGCTCTGCCTGGGGTACGGCAATTGCCGAACTGGCAAAGCTCAATCTGGATAACCCTACTCCGATCGTTGTAGTCGATTGTGATCTGGCATCCAGTGTAAAAACTGCTGATTTTGCCAAAGTATCTCCTGATCGCTTTATCCAAACCGGTATCATGGAGCATCATGCAGCCGTGATGAGCGGCGCTTTATCAGCGTGCGGAATTCAAACCTTTTGGGCGGATTTTGGCATGTTTGGCGTAGCAGAAGTTTACAATATGCAAAGACTCAACGATATCAACCATTTAAACCTCAAGACTATTGTCACCCATGTCGGTATCGATGTCGGTGAAGATGGAAGAACCCATCAGAGCATAGACTACATCGGGCTCACCCGCAATCTCTTTGGCTATCATATCATCTGCCCCGCAGATCCCAATCAGACAGATCGCGTGATCCGGTGGCTGGCAAATCAACCCGGAAACTATATAGTTGCCATGGGACGCTCCAAATTGCCCATCATCCGTGATGAGCATGCCAAACCATATTTTGGCTTGGAATATTGCTACGAGTATGGCAAAGGCGATGTGATCCGCGAGGGTAACGACGGCACAATATTCGTGACCGGAACACCTATCGGCAGAGCCATCAAAGCGGTCGATAACCTCCGTCAAGAAGGGATATATCTGCGTTTGGTCTATATTTCCAGTCCGCTCTCTATCACCGATGAATGTATCGAGATCGCTGCTAATAACGGCATTATCCATACCGTCGAAGATCACAATATCAATAGTGGTTTGGGTTCGATTGTGGCAGATAAACTGGTTCAATTGGAATTACACTGTAAGCTCGTCAAGCATGGTGTGAAAGAATATCCCCTCTCCGGTGCATCGGATGATGTGTATGAATGGGCAGGATTGGACGTCAAAACACTGACAAAATCATTCAGAGAAATTTCACAGAAAAAGTAGAGCACTTTAATAGAAGTCATTATTCAGTAGCTTGCACCTTAGGAATGGGGTGCAGGCTTTTTTTTATCATTTCAAAGCGTTACAATTGGGTTGTAGGGGGAAGCCCCCTCCATCAATGGTGGTGAGCAGAAATCGATTAGTTTTCGATTGACTATTTTGCATAGCATAATTATGTGTAATCCATAGAAAAATATTACATAGGAGCAGATTATGAAAAAGTACTTGAAGACCTTCCCGGAGCTCTGCATTGCATGTCACACATGTGAAAGCGTGTGCTCAAATCTGTACTTTAAGCAAGAAGGAAAATCTTGCATAGTGATCACCGAAAATACCGATGGCATCGAGATAAATGCCTGTAATCAGTGTCAGGCTTGCGTAAAAGTCTGCCCCACTCAAGCCCTCAGTGTGACTCCGCAGGGAGTTGTGATGGTCAATAAAAGCCTTTGCATCCATTGCTATATGTGTGTGGCAGCTTGCCCCACCCAATCTTTCTTCCGTCATGCAGAGAACCTCCCTCCCTTCAAGTGTATCGCTTGTGGCGCTTGCACCAAGTCCTGCCCTACGGGAGCTATCAAAATCGTTCAAGATAAGGAGTAATCATGAATAAATTAGAAAGAAAACTGCTTGCGGAGTTCAAGTACGACTTGAAACCCGTAGATAAAGGTTATAACCGCAGAACACTTTACATCAATCTCGATACCTATGAAATCAAATCCAAACCGGTTACGGATATGATGATCGACAAGTTTGTGGGAGGTAAAGGTTTTGACCTCTACCTGATGTGGCATGGCGTGAAAGACAGCACCCAATGGAATGATCCTGAAAACGAAATCTGCATCTCTTTTGGACCGCTGTGCGGAAATACAAATTACCCCGGATCAGGAAAGTCTATCGTAACCACGATCTCCCCACTCACCGGGATTCCGGTGGACTGCAACGTTGGTGGTCACTTTGGCCCCTATAGCAAGTTCTCCGGTTGGGACGCTATCGAAGTGCAAGGTAAAGCCGCTGAAGAAGTCATCGTGCATATCGATGGTGACGAAGGATACGTCCGTATCTATACTGCACCGGACCAGGAGATCAATAGTCACATCATCGCCGAACGCTTGATCCAGGAATTTGCCGACAGCGAAGACAAGTATCAAAACGTATCCGTAGTATCATCCGGTACTGCCGCAGATCACGTAAATATTAGCTGCCTGAACTTCTCATTTTGGGACAAACGCCGCAAAGTCGCCCGTCTCAAACAAGCCGGTCGTGGTGGCACAGGTCGCGTCTTCCGTGACAAGAAAGTCAAAGCTATGGTAGTGAAATACTCTGGTCTAGCAGGCGACACCAATAACGCCGTCGATCTGGATACCTTGCAACAAACAGGCATCAAGCTGCACAAAGAGATTGAAAAAGGTGACAGCTCTCAGTGCCACATGCGCGAGATCGGTACTGCCCATCTCATGGAAATCATGAACGACTATGATTTGCTGCCTATTCGTAACTTCAAATACGGTCAAATGCCGGAAGCCATTGGCCTCGCATCTTGGGAGTTTAAAAAGCTCTTTACCCAAGGTATGCCGGACGGCTGCTGGTTTGGTTGCTCCCTCTCCTGCTGCAAAGCAGTGGACGACTTTGTGCCACGCTCCGGTCCTTATCAAGGCCACAAAGTCTGCGTCGATGGGCCAGAATATGAAACTGCTGCTGGCTGTGGCTCCAACATCTGTATCTTTGATCCCAAAGATGTAGTAGAATTAAACTTCTATTGCGACACCTATGGCATCGATACCATCTCCTTTGGCACCAGTGTAGCTTTTGTGATGGAGTGCTATGAATATGGCATCTTGAACAAAGAAAGAACCGGTGGCTTGGACTTTACATGGGGCAATGCTGATGCAGCGCTCGAACTGATTCATCAAATGGCCCGGGGAGAAGGCTTTGGCATGATCGTCGGACAGGGCGTTCGCAAAATGAAAGCCCTCTTTGTAGAACTATATGGAGCCGATCCCAAACTGATGCACGACATCGGTATGGAAGCCAAAGGCTTGGAATACTCTCAGTACCTCTCCAAGGAATCTCTTGCCCAGCAAGGTGGCTATACGCTCGCCCTGAAGGGTCCACAGCATGATGAGGCATGGCTGATCTTCATGGACATGGTCAATAACTTGATCCCTACTTTTGAAGACAAGGCAGAAGCTTTGCATTACTTCCCGATGTTCAGAACCTGGTTCGGACTCCAAGGCCTGTGCAAACTTCCCTGGAATGACATCGAACCGGACGACAATGCCAGTACCGATGAACCTGCCAAAGTTCCTGAACACGTCCAGAACTACGTCGATATCTACAAAGCTATCACCGGAAAACCCATGGACAAGAAACTGATGATTTCACAAAGTGAAAGGGTTTACAATTTCCAAAAGGTCTTCTGCATGCGCATGGGCAAAGGTCGCCGTATTGACGACATCCCTCCATATCGTGCAGTAGGTCCTGTGACCGAAGAAGAATATCTGTCCAGAATCGAGCGTTACGATGGTCACCTGCGGGACAAAGTAGGCATCGATCCATCCGGAATGAACACTGCCCAAAAGATGCAGGCACTGCGTGAATACAGAGAAAACCAGTATCAGCAATTGGTTGATTCTGTTTACAAACGTAAAGGCTGGACCCCGGAAGGTGTACCGACTCTCGAACATCTCAGTAGTATAGGTATGGACTTACCGGAAGTATTGGAAGTAGTCAAACGCTATTTATAGAAACCCGATTTACCCATAATAGAAAAGCAGGTACCGTGATGGTACCTGCTTTTTTGATTTTATACCAAGTCTGAATTACTTCTTCAGAAATGATTCCAAATGCTGGATATAAGCGGATGGACCACCCGGCTGATAGCCTGTACGTCCCAGTTCTACTTCTTTAGAATCGAGCAGCACGATAGTGGGATATCCCTTAACTTTGAATTTGTCTTGCAACTGATTGTTTTGCTTTTTCAGATCTGCAGACTGTTGAATCTTGCTGGGAAAGTCGATCTTGAGTAATATCAGATTTGCTTTAGAGTAATCGATAAACTCTTGTTTGGTAAATACTTCACCCATAAGTTTCTTGCACCATCCACACCAATCTGAACCTGTGAAATTGATCAATATTGGTTTGTTTTGCTCTTTTGATAGTTTCAACGCTTGTTGATAGTCTTCTATCCAAGTTCCTGCCACATCTTCGGACATAATCGAATCGATAGTTATCTCTTCTGCAGCCACTGGTTTCTTGGCTTCAGGCGTTGTGCAACCTAATACCAATACGGATAGCACCAAAATAATAGTGTAAATGAATTTCATTACATCACCTCTAAATCGTTGATAAACACCTTGAACACCAGGTTTGAGGATTTCTGCAACATGGCACTTACTCCACAATAGCGTTCTGAAGAGAGTTTAACCGCTTTGATTATTTTGTCCTGTGGGAGGTCATTACCCTGGAACAAATATTTTACAGTGATAGTATGATATATAATAGGATGCTCTGTAGTAGGCTCGGCTTCCAGGTCCATCGAAAAGCTGTAATCTGCGACATGCATCTTTTCCAACATCGAGACCACATCCATACCTGTGCAACCACTCAGAGCAGCGAGTAGTAATGGTTTGGGGCGAGGACCTTGATCTTGTCCTCCCCACTCCGGATCTGCGTCCATCAACAAATGATGGCCATTGACATTGGCATCAAAGAGCATATCTTTGACCCAAGTCATTGTTACTTTGCTTGACATTAGATCTCCACGTACGCTTCTTGTAATACTTCTTCGTATAAGCCGACGTATTTTTCAAAGGCTTTGTAGATCCCTTCGACATCCTTTGCGGGAATGTGCCTGAGAATTTTGTTTTGCTGATCGACTACAGTCTGTTGGCTGTTAGCTGCCAGCTTTTTGCCTTTGTCGGTGATCAAAGCAAACCAGCATCTTCTATCGTCTTCGGAAGGACGACGAGTTACTAGGCTTTTATTGACCAAGTTGTCCATGATTCTGGTGACCCGGCTATGTGACACGTTCAATACTTTTGCCAGTTCGTTCATATTTGCTTGTCTGCCGACTTGATAAAGATAATTCAGCAATTGGCATTCCATTCTACCTGCTTGCAAGCAAGCTTTCTGAGTGTAATCAATCTCACTAAGTACGACTTGTAAACGAGTGATCAGGTCTCTAAACCGATCTGCGTTGTTGTTTGACATTGTGTGTCTCCTTCTGTTTTATATATTTAATAACTGATCAATCTTGGCGCGATCAAAGCCTACAACCGCTTTGCCATTGATCCATAGCTGTGGAACTCCTTGCTGACCCGTTTTCCGGATCATGTCCTGAAGCGCCCTCTCATCTTTCGAAACGTCCACATCTTTGTAAGTATAACCTTTTTGCTTGATGTATTGTTTGACTTTCACACACCAAGAACAAGTAGGTGTACTAAAAACTATAATCTTCTTGTCCATGCGTTCTGGCCTCCGTTATACATTATAGTGTAAACCTTCTTGAAGGCAAAAACTTTTTTTATCGATTTCTGTCAACACGAATGATCTTTTTTTATCGCTTGAAGGCAAACATCTTGTATGCAAATTAGTTCTTGCCAGTTTTAAGCTATCTCCAAACATTGCCAAAAAGCACAGGAGCATGAGCATGGCAACATCGTTTTTTTGCAGTGACTGCGGATTCGAAACTACCAAATGGAGCGGTAAATGCCCCAATTGCGGAAGCTGGGATACACTGAAGGATAGCGGTAAACTGTCTTCCAAGAAGGGTTTGAATACGCTTCTCCCCTCTCACCCCAATCCCGAAAGAATCATTGACCTCCAAAAAGTAGATATTTCCCGGGCATGCACCAACATTGCCGAGTTTGATCTGGTCTTAGGTGGCGGTATCGTTTCCGGAATGGTCGTTTTAATAGGCGGTGAGCCGGGAATTGGCAAGTCCACTCTGATGCTCCAGCTCTCCCAATGGATGGGTGATGCCTCCAAAAAAGTCCTCTATTGCTCCGGTGAAGAGAGCGTAGAACAGATCCAACATCGCAGCGAACGGCTCAAAATAGTGAGTAATAACGTCTGGTTGCTCTGCACCAACGACACGGATCATATCATAGACATGATCAATACCAACAAGCCGGATATCGTGATCATCGATTCCATCCAATCGATCAGTCTCGCTGCTCTGGATTCCATTCCCGGCAGCGTCAACCAACTCCGTGAAAGCTGCAACCGTCTGATCCGCAATGCCAAACAGATGAACATTCCGATGTTTATGGTGGGTCATGTCACCAAGGAAGGCATGGTTGCCGGCCCCAAGATCATCGAGCACATGGTCGATACCGTGCTCTATTTTGAAGGTGAACTCCGCAATCAGTATAAAATCCTGCGTGCTGTGAAAAACCGCTTTGGCTCGACAAACGAGATCGGACTCTTTGAAATGACCAGTAACGGCCTGATCCAGGTCACCAATCCCAATAACATTTTTATGACTCATGAATCCCAACAGATTGGCACCGCCATCGGTTGTGTCCTCGAAGGCACTCGCTCCTTTGTGGTAGAAGTGCAATCCCTAGCTACTGCTTCCAACTACGGCACTCCCCAACGGGTGGTCGTAGGACTAGACCAAAAGCGGCTTGCCATGCTGCTGGCAGTTTTGGAGAAGAACCTGGCACTTTACCTGCGCTCCAGCGATGTCTTTATAAACCTCACCGGCGGCATCAAAACGATAGACCCCGGGCTGGACTTGCCAATCCTAGCAGCGATATTATCCAGCCTCAAAGATCAAGCACTGCCCGAAAATTCCATATTTATCGGAGAAGTAGGTCTCAATGGTGAGATTCGTCCCGTACCCCAGCTCGAATCCCGTGTCAATGAAGCCATGAAGCTCGGATATGAAAAGATCTATATTTCCGCCTTTGCCAAGTATAAAGCCAAAACAAAAGTAATCAAACTGAAGGATATCAAACACTTATATAGTATTTTTGACTGATCGTCATTGAGTGTAAATGGTGGCAAATGATTCATCCCTACACAGATGACACCAGGTTGAAAAACATAGAACTGCGTCCTATCTGCAGATACGAAGATCTGCAATCCGGCTGACACAAAGGTCTGCCATCCGAGGTGCGGAGCATCGGCATGCTCCGGCTATGGCGTCCTGCTCTACATATTGCAATCGCAGATAATGGCGTGGAACTTGCGTGGCAATTCCCAGGCTCCCACAAGGGCTTCACGAGGGAAGCACAAGGGAATCACCTGAGATTTGAGTAAGGGGACTCTCGCCAGACGATAAAAGCATTGACAACTCTGTTTGGATCTATATTTGGGTTATGAAAATAATATTATGAATATGGAGTAGTCTCAATGAAGAAAATTTTGGTAATTGGCGCTGCGGGACAAATAGGCTCAGAATTGGTTCCTTTTCTGCGCAATATCTATGGTGCACAATATGTTGTGGCAACGGATCTGCATGATAATGTAATGCCTGAACTCAAAGAAACCGGTCCTTTTGAAGTACTGGATGCTATGGATGGCAAGGCGATGTATGATCTGGTCAAAAAATACAATATTGACACCATCTTCAATCTGGTGGCTGTTTTATCTGCCAAAGGTGAGGCCAATCCCCAGCTTTCCTGGAAGATCAATATGGATTGCGTGTTCAATGCTCTGGAGATATCCCGACAGACGCGCGGAGCGGTGTTTACTCCCAGTTCGATCGGTGCCTTTGGCCCTACTACACCCCCCGACCACACTCCTCAAGATACGGTTATGCGACCGACTACGATATACGGTATTTCCAAAGTTGCAGCAGAATTGCTGGGAGACTACTATTATCTCAAATATGGCGTGGATGCCCGTGGATTACGCTATCCCGGTATCATTTCAAACGTCACTCTGCCCGGTGGTGGAACCACAGATTACGCGGTCGAGATTTATTACGAAGCGATCAAAAACAAGAATTTTATGTGCAATCTCAGTCCCGGTACATATCTGGACATGATGTATATGCCGGATGCGCTCAATGCAGCCGTTCAGCTCATGGAAGCAGATCCCGGCACCTTGATTCACAGAAATTGCTTCAATGTCACCGCTATGAGTTTTGATCCGGAGATGATTGCCACTGCCATCCGTAAGCATATACCGGAATTCCGGATTGATTACGATGTGGATCCCATCAAGCAAGCTATTGCAAATAGCTGGCCCAATTCGATGGATGATAGCGCTGCACGCAAGGAGTGGTTTTGGAGAGCAAAATACGATCTTCAGACCATGACTGCTGATATGATCGAGAAATTAACAGTTAAACTTCAAAAATAGGATATTGATATGGTTAAGATTGGTGTAGTTGGCGTTGGACACTTGGGGCAACATCATGCCCGCAAGTTTCTGAGCATAGATGGATGTGAATTTATCGGCATTTATGACAAGAATGAAGCACGTGCTATCGAAATTGCCGAAAAGCTGAATGTGAAGTATTTTGAGAGCTATGAAGCCCTCTTGAATCATGTTGATGCCATTGATATTTCTGCAACCACTACTTACCATTACGAACTGGCAAAACAGGCTCTCTTAAGCGGGAAACACGTGTTTTTGGAAAAGCCGATTACTTCCGAACTGTGGCAAGCCGAAGAACTGCTGGAGATTGCCAGTGCACACCAGCTCAAGATCCAAGTAGGTCACATCGAGCGATTTAATCCCGTGATCCTCCAGGTCGAAAACGAGATATCCGACCCCATGTTTGTAGAGTCGCACCGCTTATCCCGTTTCCACCATCGTGGAACAGATGTACCCGTGGTGCTGGACTTGATGATCCACGATATCGATCTGATCCTGGATTTTATCCATAGTCCTGTCGGTGAGATTCGCGCCAGTGGTGTGGGAATCCTGACTCCCAGCATCGATATTGCCAATGCCAGAATCGAATTTGAGAATGGTGCCATAGCCAATGTCACCAGCAGTAGAGTTTCGATGAAGATGGAACGCAAAATACGCTTTTTCCAGCGCGATAGCTATATGTCAATGGACTTTCAGGCAAAGCATGTGACAGTGATGCGTAAGTCTGCAAATATCATGAAAATCCTACCTCAGATTATGATGGGCAGCACGGACTTCCAGCCGGAAGAACTGGTTGACATCAAAAATTATGATATCGTAGATCCCGCAAAAGATGCATTAACCCTGGAATTGGAATCTTTTGTCGATTGCATCAATCAGGACAAAAAACCGATTGTGGATGGTGCTGCCGGCACCAGAGCACTGAAAGTAGCACTTGATATCATATCATGTATCCAAAAGCAAAACAAAGCATTTAAATAGATTTTACTGGAGCTAAGATGAAAGATATATTTGTAAAAGACGTCAAAGAGTATATAGGTCAAGAAGTACGCCTCAAGGGCTGGGTGCGCAACATCCGGCACAGCGGAAAATTGCTCTTTATCATCTTTCGGGATGGTACCGGAGAATTGCAATCTGTAGCTTTTAAACCGGATCTGGGTGATGAAATGTTTGAAGCAGCCAAAAAGCTGACTTTGGAATCTTCCCTGATCATCTGTGGCACGCCTAAAACCCATCAAAAGATTGAAGGCGCATTCGAACTGAGTATCACAAAAGTCGATGTCGTGCAGTATGCAGAAGAATACCCGATCAGCAAAAAAGATCATGGTCCGGATTTCCTGCTCACAAACCGCCATTTGTGGATCCGCTCTTCCAAACAGTGGGCGATCCTGCAGATTCGTCATACCATCTATTATGCTATCTGCGAGTACTTGAACAATAACAACTTCTATCGTTTTGACTCGCCTATCCTGACTCCAAACGCCTGTGAAGGAACCACGACATTATTTGATCTCGATTATTTTGACGAAGGAAAAGCATACCTCTCTCAGAGTGGACAGCTGTATCTGGAAACAGGTATCATGAGCCTGGGAAGAGTATATGACTTCGGTCCTGTGTTCCGTGCCGAGAGATCGAAGACACGCAAGCATTTGACCGAGTTCTGGATGATGGATGCCGAAGCAGCATTTGTCGAGCATGACGAGAATATGGAGATCCAGGAAGGCCTGATCCGCTATGTAATCCGTACAGTATTGGAAAAATGCCTACCCGAACTCAACATCCTGGAACGAGACATAGAAGCTCTGCGTCGTGCTGATGCTCCGTTTAAACGGATGACACACCGTGAAGCGGTAGACTATCTACGTGCTCGTGGCAGTGAGATCGAGCATAACGGCGACCTGGGTGCAGCCGATGAAGCTATGCTGACAGAAGGTTCGGACGTCCCCATCTTTATTGAAAAATGGCCCAAAGAAATCAAAGCATTTTATATGAAACGTGATCCGGAGAATCCGGAACTGGTGTTGGGCAACGATTTGATCGCTCCCGAAGGATTTGGAGAGATCATTGGCGGCTCCCAGCGTGAAGACGATCATGATGTATTATTGGGACGCATGATCGATGAGAAGATGCCTATAGAATCATATCAATGGTTCCTCGACCTAAGAAAATACGGTTCGGTTCCGCACAGTGGATTTGGAATCGGATTTGAGAGATTGATCACCTGGATGAGCGGAATCCGCCATATTCGTGAGACAATCCCATTTCCACGCATGATTTATCGAATATATCCCTAAAGGAATGAGAATGGATTATACAAAAGAATACTCGCAACCTACTCAATCTATGAAGTCTTCCCTGATCAGGGAATTAGTAGCCTCGACGCGTAATATACCGGGACTGATCTCGTTTGCCGGGGGATTTCCCTCCCCCTCGACCTTTCCCAAAGATATCCTCAGCGACCTCTATTCCCGCGTCATCATTGAAGAGGGCATGGAAGTACTGCAATATGGAGCTAGTGAAGGTGATAGACAGCTCAAAGAAGAACTGATCAAATGGGAAGGATACCGTGGACTCACGCCGGAAGAAATGTTGATTACGGTCGGAGCTACAAATGGCATTTATTATTATGCCAAAACATTTATCAATCCCGGAGACGTGATCTTGTGCGAAGCTCCCAGCTTCTTGGGCTCTCTGGTGACCTTTGAGGCCATAGGCGCAGAGGTTCATGGCATCGATATGAATGGCGAAGGGATCGATCTCGAAAAGCTCCAATCGAAGATCACAGAACTGCGTGCAGCCGGCAAAAACATCAAGTTTCTCTATACTATCCCGGACTTTCAAAACCCCAGCGGAATCAGTATGACCTTGCAACGCCGCAAGGATTTGATCTCCCTTTGTGAAGCATCGCAATTGCCGATCATGGAAGACAACCCTTACAGTCGCCTACGTTTTCTCAACAAACCCATTGCTACGCTGTATGCGATTGCCAGAAAGGATTTTAACAATAGCAATCTCGTGACCGAGATTGTATCATTTTCCAAGATCCTGGGCCCCGGTATGCGCTTGGCATTTGTCAAAGGACCCGCCGATGTCATCTCCAAAATGGAGTCCTGGCAGCAGAAAATCAATGTGACCCCGGATTGCGTAACTCAAAGAGTAGCTACCAGATTTTTGGAAAAAGGCTTCATGACTCCGCATATCAAAACTATCTGTGAGTTCTACAAGCCATTCCTGAACAAGATGCTGAGCGAATTGGACAAAAACATGCCGTCCTGTGTCACTTGGACAAAGCCGGAAGGTGGCATCTTTGTGTGGCTCTGGTTACCGGAAAATATGAGTGCTGATGAACTGTTTGTAAAAGCTAAAGACCACAAAGTAACATTCATCCCGGGCAGCAAGTTCTACCCCACTGGACAAGAGAAAGTGAACTGCTTAAGACTAAATTTCACCTTCTCTTCGATGCAACAAATAGAAGAAGGTATCGGTCGTTTGGGTGAATTGATTCGGTCTCAAATTGATTGACAACAGACGTGAACCGATTATACTGTCCATATCCCAAATAGGAGATTCAAAATGAGAAAGCTGTTATTGACATTGTCCATAGCTATAGTATCGTTTTCATTGTTCGGTCAGATCGGGTTTCCCAGACCGGATTTTAATCCTTACAAAATCCCGGGACAGAATATCCTGAATCCCAATAACATGAAGATATCACATAGTATGGGCTTTGAAGCCGGATCCTCCAGTAGCGGAGATGGCTATTATCTCTCACGTTATACAAACCATATCCAATACCAGTTTAATCCTAAACTGGAATTGAATGTAGATCTGAATTTTATCAATTTCGGTTCTGCAAACACCAATAAATCCATCGAATTTAATGAAGATAATCAAAGTAAAGTGATCCCGGAGTTTTCACTCAAGTATCGCCCCAGTGACAACTTCCATGTCGAATTCAGATACGAACAGGGCTATTCCCCCTATTCCCGATACCGTACTTTGTTCGATAGATAAACCTGAGTGACACCAATTATAATCATCCTACTGGCCGTTTTAGGTGCTTCTTTGGGAAGCTTTTTCAATGTGCTTATCGACAGGCTTCCCAAAAAGCAATCCATCGTATATCCCGGGTCCCGCTGCAGTGAGTGTGGCAAGGCGATACCGTGGTGGCTGAATATCCCCGTGCTGAGCTATGTAGTTTTAGGTGGTAAGTGCAAGTATTGTGGTGCTAAGATACATTGGCATCATCTAATAGTCGAGATCATTACTCCTATACTCTTTATATTGCTATTTTTTAAGTTTGGTATAGAGAGCTTCCTTTTCTACAAATACCTGGTTTTGATCTGTTTCTTGATCCCAATCTTCCTGATCGATTTGTTTGAGCAATTGATCCTCCACGTGATGTCCATACCACTCATTGTTTTTGGTTTGGGCAGCAGCTTGGTTCCCCAATCTGATGTAGGTATTATCAATTCTCTGCTCACTGGGGCAGTTGTGTTCTCTCTCCTCGTAGCCATTACTTATTTATTCGCAAAAATACAGAAGAAAGAGGGAATGGGTGGTGGAGATATTTGGTTGATGACCGGGATTGCATGTTGTTTTGGCTTTCTGTCCGCTCCTTTCATCATCCTGATTGCATCACTTTTGGGCATCTTATTTTTTGCTGTGATGATTCGAAAGAAGTCCGTTGGCATGCCATTCGGGCCATTCTTAGTACTTGCGTCAGTGATCTGGGTATTCGTGGGTGATGTTCTGATCGATAAATTGATGTTGAAGGTGCTCTAAACTTCTTTAATCCCTCGGATCAAGTGATCCAGGATGTCTTGTTTGACTTGTCTTCGCTCTGCTTTGTCACTAAACTGCTTCTTCTCTATGATGGTCTCAAATCTTCCCGGAGCTATCGTCATTAGATACATCCTGTCGGATAGCTTTATGGCCTCATCAATATCATGCGTTACCAGTACAATCGTCAAATGAAGCTGCTTGCTAATCTCAGCTAACCAATCCTGCAACAAAATCCTGGTCAAAGCGTCCAAATTTGCAAAAGGCTCGTCTAAGAGCAGAACCTCCGAACCCATCATACAAGTCCTCAGAAAAGCAGTTCGTTGTTTCAATCCTCCGGATAATTGCCAAGGGTAGTGGTGCAAATGCTTCTCAAGCCCCAAAATACGGGCTAATTCGCGCGATCTGTCCATGGCTTGGCTCACACTTCCATTTTTGACTTTGATGGGCAGCATGGCGTTTTCCTGAACGGTGAGCCAAGGAAACAGCAGATCGTCTTGAGGCATGTAACCTAAGATCCCGCTTTTGCCGGTGATCTCTTGGTTTTGGTAAATTATATGTCCTTTATCGGGTTTGGATATCCCGCAGAGGAGTTCCAGAAATGTGCTCTTCCCGCAGCCACTGGCACCCAGGATGCTTACAAATTCGCCCTTTTCTATTGCAAAGCAAGCCTCTTCCAAAATCGGCATGAGCCGGCCCTGGAAGAGGAATGCCTTGGAGATATTTTCAGTTCTCAGTAATGCAGCCATCAAGGGAGATAGTCGTTACTAAAGGCTTTACCGGTTTCAATGCTGAGTGGAATCAAGCGATTGATAAACATCCAGTCCGAGAAGTCTTTCCAGACTGAGGCTTTTTGTACGCCCCATTGGTCGGCATCAGCTTGATATTCTTTACTGAGATAATTCTGGCTCAATTTCACCAGCTCAGGATTCAGCTCCGGTGCATGTTTGGATAAGATTGCCGCAGCTTGGTCAGGCGAACTGATGCAAAAGCCATAGCCTTTGGAAACAGCTTTGACGAACCGTTTGACCAGTTCTGGGTTTTCGGACAGCAACTTCTCGTTAGTGATCAAAACTGGTGTATAATAATCAAATACCGGATCCAGGTCCTTGAGAGCAATATAGTTTATCTCGATACCCCGACGCTGGGCTTCGATGCCATCCCAACCGCTGTAAATCCATTCAAAATCAGCATCTTTACCAATCGTGGAAAAGAAATCATAAACACCGGAGACTACCTTCACCTTGGTGACATCTGCCCCATTCTTCTTCATGATTGAGCCCAGTATAGCCTGCTCGGAGGGTGAATCCCAGCTTCCGTAGCGCTTACCTTCAAAATCTTTGGGTCCATTGATGTTAGCCTTTTTGAGTGAAGCAAATCCGGATGTATTATGCTGAATCACCGCGGCAATAGAGACCAGAGGGATGCTCTCGCTACGAGCTCGGATCACGTTTTCCTGATAGCTGATGCCAAACTGAGATGTCCCGGCAGCGACCAATTGATCTGTAACACCTTGTCCCGGCTGCATAATTTGGACGTCCAGACCCTCTTCTTTGAAGTAGCCGTTTTCCAAAGCCACATAGAGCCCTGTATGGTTTGTGTTGGGCGTCCAGTCCAAGGTGACAGTTACCTTATCCAAGGTCTTGGCGGGAGCTTCCTTTGCCTTGCAGGAGGCTAAAAACAAAGTAAACAATAGCATTAATGTGAGTGCGACAAGTAGTACCTTTTTCATACTTTTATCCTTTAATCTATTTTGCTCTGGGATGGTACATTTTGTGGGTCTCTACCAAGTATCTGGTATCGACATGGGTGTATATCTGGGTGGTATTGAGGCTGGCATGCCCCAGCAAAGCTTGCACAATTCTCAAGTTCACACCCGCTTCCAATAAGTGCGTGGCAAATGAATGCCGAAAAGTGTGGGGAGTGATTTCTTTTTTGATTCCGGCGGTCTGAACTGCATTTCGCAAGATCTTCCAAAAGCCCATACGGCTTAGCTTATCTCCCCTATTGTTGAGGAACAAGACATCGGTACTTTTAAACTTGATCAGGACGGAGCGCTGGACACGTAAGTATACAGCCAGTAACTCGGCTACGGAATCTACATAGGGAACATATCTTTGCTTGCTACCTTTCCCCCGCACCAGTGCCATCATATCGTTTTGATTGATATCATGAATAGTCAATCCCAATAGTTCTGAAATCCTCATACCCGTAGCATATAGCAGTTCCATCATGACCTTGTTCCGAAACTCCAATACCGTTTCTATCGGCAAAGAATCGAGGAGCCGGATCATTTCATCCACATCCAGGAAATCCGGAAGGTGCTGTTGCAATTTGATCTTGGGGATGCGATCAAAATCTACCTGGACTGCTACATCCTGATCCCGGAGATAGAGAAAGAACTGTTTGATCGCCACGCGTTTGCGTGCGATACTGGTATTCATCAGATTCAGATCTTGCAGGGTGATCAGAAAGTTCACGACATCTTCATCTCTGTATTTCTCTACCGCTTTGGGATTGAAATACAAGAAGTCTGTAATATCCCGATGATAGCTCTCCACAGAGTTTTGAGCCATGCCTTTTTCCACTTTCAGGTAAAAGGTAAAGCTATTCAGATAGCTTATTTGTGAGGGGCTTAGTACTTTTTCATTCACTGCTGTAATAGTTTGGGGTTTCTTTGGTGATCCGGATATCATGGGGATGGGATTCCTTCAGTCCCGCAGGGGTGATCTCGATAAACTCGGCAATATGTTGCAATTCGCTAAGGTTCCCGGCTCCGCAATATCCCATTCCGGCGCGGAGTCCACCAATCAATTGATAGAGGAAATCACTAAAGGGACCTTTGTAGGGAACCATTCCTTCAATGCCTTCGGCTACGAGCTTCTTTTCTTCTGCCGATTCCTGGAAATAACGGTCTTTGGATCCCTGTTTCATAGCTCCAATAGAGCCCATGCCACGATAGGATTTAAACCGGCGTCCATTATAGATGATAAATTCACCGGGACTCTCGTCCGTACCTGCAAACAGCGAGCCGATCATGACTGCATCTGCACCGCCTGCCAGGGCTTTGACGATATCACCGGAGAACTTGATTCCTCCATCTGCAATGATCGGAACACCGGCTTTAGAGGCTACTTCCGCACAGTCCATAATAGCGGTCAACTGAGGGACACCGATCCCGGCAACGACTCTGGTCGTACAGATCGAACCAGGTCCGATACCGATTTTGATGGCATCTGCTCCTGCGTCTATCAAGTATTTTGCTGCCTTTTCGGTAGCTATATTACCGGCTAAGATTTCACAGTTCAAGCTCTTTTTTATCGTTTTTATGGCATGTAAAATGTTCTTTTGGTGCCCATGAGCAGTATCGATCACGATCAAATCTGCTCCGGAACGGACTAATTCCTGCGCACGTTCCAGGAAGTCTCCTGTTACGCCCACAGCTGCACCCACCAGCAACCTGTTTTTGATATCCTGTACGGCATTGGGGTAGTCCAGTCTTTTCATGATGTCGCGCACGGTGATCATTCCCATCAATACACCCAGCTCGGAGACAATCAGCAGCTTTTCAATGCGATTGACCTGGAGCAGGCTCTGGGCATCTGCCATGGAAATCCCGACAGGAGCCGTTACCAGCCTCTCTTGAGGAGTCATCAGTTCCTTGACTTTCCGTTTCTTATTACTCTCAAAACGGATGTCACGGTTGGTCAGAATCCCCACTAATTTCCCTTGATCTACAACTGGGAAGCCACCTATTTTGTGTTTCATTTTGAGCTGATCCACTGTATGCAGAGTATCATTGGGTGATACGGAATAAGGGTTGGTAATCACTCCGCTTTCTGATCTTTTGACAATGTGGACTTCATTTGCCTGATCCTCGATCGAGAGATTCTTATGGATGATACCGATGCCACCTTCACGGGCTATTGCAATCGCCAGTGCGGATTCGGTCACAGTATCCATTGCAGCGCTCACAATGGGGATGCGAAGCTGTATTTTGGGGCTAATCCTGGCCTGCAAATCTACTCCGGAGGGTAACACTTTGGAGTGTTGGGGGACCAGTAAAACGTCATCAAAGGTATAGGATTTACGAATCACTTTCTTCACTTCTATCTCCTTGTTCTATATCATATTACAAATTCGGTTTAGCGCTTGACGAGCGATTTAACAACTGCCTGAAATTGGGAGAGAAAATACTATTGGGATTTTGTTTGAGAAACTCCCGTGCCAGACGCTGTTCATATTCCACATCTTTGCTCAGCTTGAGTTTGAGCACCTCTGCGTAGTCCTTGATGAGCTCGTCTGTCCACACATAGCTCAGGATATCCAGTGCTTTTTGCGGTTGCGCCATGGTAATAGCCCATTCGGCAGCCATGATCCGCAGCTCTTCATCGGCTTTCACGGCAAACAACTGCAGAAGTATATCGATAGACTCCACCTGCTGAAGCTGCCGCTTTCGAAACGCCTGAAAGAATAGCACTCGTTCATTATCCTGGAGGTCATAGTTCAGCATCATCAAATAGATCGAGTCGTTTACAAACGGTGAAGCCGGATATTGGATGATATAGTTGTTCATCAATGAATCCGCTGCTTCTACCTGATTTTGCATCAAAGCACTCAGGAAGATATAGTAATCTCGGGTAGGCAGCAAAGCTGGATCAGATATGCCATTCAAGATCGCGGCTGCAGCAGTATAATTCTCTTGCATCAGCTGCAAGCGAGATAACTCGATATCTATCGCCGTGCTTTCACTTTGGATACGGGCAAAGGTCTTTGCCTGATTTAGCCATTGTACAGCAGAGGCCACATCATCCGTAGTCAAAGCCAGATTTGCCATCAACTTGCGAGCATCGACATTCACCGTGGAACGGTTTCTAAGGTTGCGTTCCTGAATTTGGGGATCATCGATGATCTGCTGGAGTAACAGCCTGGTTTCAGGTAGTAGATTGTTGCGATAGCGGATCAGCGCCATGCGGTAGGTAAGGATGTTTTTCTGGATTATATCTGTGTAGAGCAAAAGCAATTGCTCGTAAGCGCTAAATGCTACCCAATCATTGAAGGCGGCAAACTGTTCGTCGGCAAACCTCTGAAACTTGTCAATGGGCAGAGTTTTGTAAATTTCCAGGGCTTCCCGATTCCGTTTCAAGCTTGCCAGTGAGGATGCATAAAGTTCCCGGATAGCAGGATTCTGCGATTTCTGGGAGTAACTTGCTATCACATCCACCATAGTGGAATCTTCTTTCAGAATCAAGCGGCATTGATTGGAGACATAATAACTATTCTGTGCATTCTGCTCCAAATAGCGCAGATACTCTGTGATAGCACGCTGATAGAGACGATAGTTCATCGCCGTATTGGCAATCTCGATACCAAACAAATCGTTATCTTTATAGTGAGTACGCGCGTTTTGATACAGTTCCAATTCCTGTTCATAAAAGCCTCTACTGCTGAAGTATGAGGCAATCTGGCGATACTTGTTTTGGTCGTGATTCACTTGATTCAGATAGGATTTGGCCAGTTGCATAGCCTTGCTTTGTTCACCCTGCAAGATATAGATATAGATGCGCTGTTCGCTATAGATATCGGGATTGATATTCGGCCTGTATTTTTCCAATATTTCATCGGCTTTGGAGACTTGGGAGGTTTGAATATAAATCTGGATCAACTGCAGCACGCTATTCAGGTCATCCGGGTATTTGCTGAGGAGCTGTTTAAAGAGCTGTTCTGCCTCACTGTATTGACGGAAAGACAGCATCTGGGCTGCCTGTTGACTCATGATCTCACGCTCGTTAAACTGGGCAAAAACAAACCCTGTTGAGAGCATTATGCAGATCGCTATCAGAGTTAGGCGTTTAATCATCATTTATTCTGGCTCTCATTCAGTTTTTTGAGATATTGAATAATCACTTGTTGATACTCCTTGGGGAAGCTGCGATAGGTCTCATCCAAGAGGGCATTCTTTCGCAGCGTATCATAGTCTATGGAATTTGGGTTCTTGCCCCAGTCCATCAGCTCTGCAGTCTCGCCTTTGCGTTTCTGAGACATATCTCTTTTATTCAAAGACTTCTGGGCATCTAACAAGCGGGACAAAATCCGTTCCTGACGGTTCAAGAGATCCTGAGTAATGTTTGAAGTTCGCATTTGCCTGGAAATAGCTTCAGCTTCATCGATGATCTGCTGCACAGCATTCCCCTGTTTCTGAGCTTCGGGATTGTTTTGCAAGGCGCGTTTCAGGTTATCTGCTAACCGCTGCTGATCGTTTGCCAGCTTTTGGATTTGTTGCTGCATGGCGGGGTTTGATTTTCCACCCTGTCCTTGCATCTGTTGCAACATCTGCTCTGTCAGCATATTCATCGCCATTTGCTCCTGCCCCATCTGTTCCAGCATTTGCATCATGGATTGCATTCCACTGCCGCTGCCACTGCCGGAAGATTGATTTTGCATGGCTTGCATCAAGTCATACACCATCAAGTTTATTCCCTTCTGGATATTAGTGAGATTCTCCGGGATTTTGTAGTACTGAGTATCGCTGATATTCACAAAGAGATCACGATAGTTCTGAAAAGTAGTGCTCAGATCCATCACAAACTTGGGCGGGATAAACATCATCACTTGCGGGATGGCATACAGTTTGTTCAAAGTGATCTGGATACCTTCATAGTTGGAAATCAGATCGGAGAGGATGGGATAGGGATTTTGAGAGTAGCGGGATGCGGTCTCCTCGTGATTTTTGGAGAATATCAACAATTCCCGAATCGCTGCCTGCAGAGCTTTTGTAACTCCTTGTTGACTTCCGGAAGCCATCGAACTCTTCATCTCTGACAGTTTTTTGGTGAAGGTACGCATCTTGTCCATTGCCTGCTCTTGTTCTTGCTTTGATCCTTGTTTATCCTTCTGTTGCAGTGAGGATTGGCTTTTCTTCATATTTTGTTCAATACCGCTTTTTTGCATCTCTTTTTGCAGGTCTTTGAGCTGTTGTTTCGCTTTGTCATCCTTAGGACTTTCCAGCATTTTGTCTATTTTGTCCAATTCCTTTTTGAGGTTCTCATATTTATCGTTGATGGCTTGCTGTTCCTTTGCCAATTTTTCGCTATCTTGCTTGTTATCACCGGTTTTGTCGTGGAGAGCTTTTTGCATCTTCTCCATTTCTTCCGATATCTGGAGTGCCTTTTGGACGGCTTGCTCTTTCTTGATGCTCTCCAAAAGATCCAAAGTCTGCTCTATCTTTTTGGCAAAGTCCTGCATCGAGAATTTGAAATCTTCCATTGCCTTCTTGAGGGCTTCCGGAGTTACGCTTTTCAGCGCATCCTCAAATTTTTCCATGGCTTTACGTAGTTCGTCATTGGAAATCTCTTGCATCAGTTCCTGGATTTTCATCATCTTTTCCAAGGTTTCCGGGGAAAGGGTCTCGTTTTTCTGCATCTTGTCGATCAATTGCTGATAGTTTTCTGCTATTTGATCCACCTGCTCGGAGAGCTTTTCCTGGGTCTTCAGAGCGTCTTCCAGCTGTTTTTTATCTTCCCAGTTAGGTTTTTCTTTCTTCAGTAACTCACGACGCTTTTCTTCAAAATCCTTTTGCATTTGCTTCGACTTGTCCAGGGCAGTTACCAATTCCTCTTTTTTGCTGTTCTCTTCCCGCTCCAGTTCTTTATAGATTTCTTCGATCGATGGAAAGCGGGCACGGAAACTCGAGCTGACACCCCGTTGATTGTCGGGAGAATTGTCGTAAATTTCGGCTTTATAAGTCACTACATCACCGGGAAATAGCCCCATCTCTTTCATGTTCCACAGATATTCCAATTGGAAGAGTTTATTCACGATCACGCTTTGCAGCAGCATTGACTGCTCTGCCTGATCGTTGATTTGGTACAAGAGTGAGCAGTTTTTCAGTCCAAAGTCATCATCGGCATTGATCACCAGCGGTAAAAGCAAGTTTTGGTTCAGCATTACATCGAGACCGGGGTAATCGATACTGATCTCGGGAGGATTATCCGGGATGATAGTAGTGCTCTTTTCTTCGGGTTTTGAAACGCGATTCAATTGATCCACCAGTTCCAAATACCAGGTATCAGACTTCAATACCTGGAACTGTGTGACATAATTGAATCTATCTATCTTTTGCAGTGCCAATGTGGAGCCATCTGCTTTGTTGAGAGTTGCTTTCTGCAGTGTTATATTGGTCTCAATAAAGAGCTTGACCATACTAAACTTATACGCCTCAATATTGCCATAACTCAGGGTATCCAGTTCGGGCTTGAGCCGTGTATATAAAGGATAGGTGTATTCTACACGCCATTTTTTGACATAGGGCTCGTCCAATACTTCGATCTTGTAAACTGCAGATTTTGCCACCGCATTGGAGACATAATACTCGATGGAGTTGTCCAGGGAACTAAAAATATAGCTATTATCAGTCAAAGCCAATTCCCGCCACACTTTATCGGTTCGGTAATACAATTTATGAGCAAGGCGGCGTTCGGGATTGATGACTTGGATTGTCACCTGCTGATTTTTGCCGACAATGCTATTCCCTGGGCTCAGTTCAATACTCGTTTTATAGTTAATCTGCTCGGGGCGATTGCTATAGAATTGCCGGAAAGCACTTCCAAATTCGTCAGGATTCCAGCCCCAAACTAAAAGCGTACCCAGGATCAGGAAGAGAATTCCAAAGACGTGCATTTTATTGAACATGGGTGGAACCACATATTTATTTACGACTATCCGGTTCAAAGCCTGTTCCGACAGGATATCAACGATTTCCGGATTGGCATTCTGCTCGGATAACTGCAGCACATTTTGGTAAATATCATCCTTGTCCGGTGATTGGAGATCTAACCAGCGTGCAGTTTTGAGATTGGAGAGAAACTGCTTTGATGCCACGAGTAGCAAATAGAGAATAGTCAAAGCGAGGCATACTCTTACGGCAATATTGAGCATGACCAGGGTCCGCGAATGGATATCTATATTGAGCCACAGCAAAAAATAGACGTGCAAGCCCATAATGAATAGCATCAAGCTCAGAATCAAAGCTTTCAAAGTAATTTTCGCATTGATTTTCAGCCTGTATTTCATCAGGATTTGCTTATATTCTATCAATCTATCCATTATTGTATTATCCTCTGTAGGCTAACTTCGAATTTGGCTAAAATATGTCAATTCTTTTGATTTGGAATATACTCCGGATTTCTGATGGGTCCACCATGACTATGTTGCTGAAATGCGGTGTACTGGAGTCATGGAACCCTGGCACTTCCCAGGCTCCCACCCGGGCTTCACGAGGGAGTCACGAGGGGATCACCTCGGAGACGAGCAAGGATGCTCCCTCTCCAGTTCTGGGAGAGGGTTGGGGTGAGGGCGAGTTTTTGCGGAGGATCAGCATCCTCCGGCTACGTATTGACTGACTCAAAAAAGAGACCATTGCACTTCAGCTAATAGCCTTGAAGTACAATGGTCTATACAAGATTTAGATGACTTTTAGTTCAATACTGTGATGGATGGTCGCACTACTCCCGCTCGGATCCTGGTGTGCGGATCGACGAAGACTTTCTTCCCTTTTGCAGCGGTGAGGAAAGAGAGGGCAGCAGCTTGCATAGTGATATTGCCAAAACCATGTAATACCACTATCGGGAACACCAGCTTTTCATTGCCGGTATTGATTACGCCAAGTTCTTTGCCCAAAATCTCGACCAAATCACTTTGCTCCATCGCAGGCACTATTAATGCCCGGATTTGTGATTTCCGGAGGATCTGGATATCCATGGCACTCAGTTTGTAAGTACAGCACAATATCTTTTCCGGCAGATTCAGCATCTGGAGTTCATCTGTGGAATTTGCCACTTCTAATATCCCATCTTTTTGCTCTCCCACACCTAATGTGCCTTCGATTCGGGAACCTTCATAACTGATAGTCAGAGATTTGCCCGGCTCACAAGCAGTGACAATGCCATCTACGTGGGCATAGTAATTGAATGGATTATCGTCAAAGTGGATAGTAACTGTGCCTTTCACATGGTCGACGGCGACAATTTTTCCGGTATTAGGTGCTCTTACGGTTCTCAAACTGTTCAAGTCGTCTCCGGACTGAATGCGGTTTGCTAATAAATCGTGGCGATACACGAAATCTCCCAAGTTCTTTTTCAGATAATAACCGATCTGCTTTGGTTTGATCCCCAATGCGCCGGCGATATCTACCACCTCTGGCTTGCTGGCATAGTCCTGAACTTCGGAGATGATCACCAAACCTACACTGTAGTCGATGAATTCCACTTTCCCACGCACAGGACTATAGAATACATATTTGTGAGCTTTGTGCCCCTCCGGCAGATGATGCCGCAGATCCAGCAGGATTTGATCAAAATCAACCATATCTCCGGGGTTCACGGTAAGGCAAGCGCGCACTAATTGCTCGTCAAAGCCCGGAACATTTGCAGTAGTATTTACCACGAAGAGTCGGGGTGGTGCAAAGCGATTGAGAGCTACCACCTGGTCTGGCTGAACTCTGTCCTTCACGACAAAAAGTGTTTCCCCGTTATAGGGTAGCTCAATCTTACGCGTGTGTGTCCGAATCGGTTCAGGAATGGCATCTTTTACTTGCACTACACCCAGGTCATGCAAATCGTCATAGAGTCCCATCATGGCAAAGACCTCTGTCAATTTGTCTTGGTAGTGTTCCCTGGAGTCGATAATTATCGGCAGCATCGATTCAACTTCATATTCCGTCAAATCGTCCTTGAAATACACAGACTTATGTGTTTTGATCTTTATCTTGCGCATCGTGTCGGTAGCGGGATAGTAGTGAAACGAACGGCTCAGGATTTCTTCATGGATCTCGTTTGCTCCATCTATGATATCGATGTGCATGATAGCCATGGGCTTTTTGCCTTTTTGATAGACCGGCGCAATGTGCAAGGCCAAAGGCTCTATACAGTCATTCACCAAAATGTCTTGAGCCATTTGGGGCTCGACTTCACTCAAAATCCCCATATGAGGTGAGATAAAGCTCTTGTCACGGCAGATTTCCGTGATCCCCTTGGGTTGAATGGCATCAATCAGAACCATCATCATTTGGCGTGTATTCTGGCAATGCGAGAAGATCCCACCGGCTCCAATAATCACATCGACATCGCTCATCCGAAATTTATAGATGTCATCGGCATGCTCAAAATTGAACTGGACATCAAACTTGTCGCGCACATCATTCTTCATCTTGTCTAAAAAGCCGACTTTATTTGCCTCAAAATGCATCTGTTGGTGCTGCTCAAAGGCGAGCCGTATGGCTTCACGTGCCAGAGCATGCTCGATCATAAACTCCACATCCCTGCTTGGAGTATTGGTGGGATTGATCGTTTTATTGCCAATGTGATTCCGCAGCTCGTTCTCCGAGATAGTTTCCGGTAACCAGTTCATGATGGCGGAGACGCCTGCCTCTGCCAACACATTCAGGGCGGAATAGCTCATCCCCAGATTGGCACTGACAGAGCGTTGATATGTTCCCTTGATAAAAGAGAATACATCCGTTGTAGCTCCCCCGATATCGACTAAGAATACGTTTTCGTTGCTTCTTTTAGAAATCTCATGCATGCTATTCAGCACTCCCAGCGGGGTCGGGATAATGTCGTGACTGGTCACCTGTTTGAGTGCTTTGTAGCCGGGTGCATGCTCCATCACATTTTCCATGAAGAGAGTGCGAATCTTTTCCTGGGTAGGACCAAAGTTTTCCTCGATCATAGTTGGCCGTAGGTTGGGTAGAAGGTGCAGGTCAAATCTATCCGAGATCAGCCGTTTGATGAGATCTGCGGCTTCGCAGTTTCCGGCATAGAGCATGGGTAGTTTCTCTTCACTGCGGTATTTGGGCTGTGGATTGGCGATGCGGACGATCTCTGCCAGGCGCAACACTCCGGTAATGGCACCATGATCTACCCCACCCGAAAGCAGGATCATATCCGGATGCAATGTCCTCATTGCCAGCATCTGATCCACGGTCTGACGCTTGTCGTCGATGGCAAAAGTCTCCAGGATCACACCACCCGCACCCAGTGAAGCACGCCGGGCAGAACTGGCAGAGTCATTCAAAGTGAGCCCTATTACCAATATTTGTAATCCGCCTCCAGCGCTGCTGGTGGTCAAATAGCGGGAATTGTCCCCAAAGCGGAGATCCAAGGCCGTACAGCCTTCTTGTAGAATCTTGCGGCCGGATAAAGCTTCCAATTGTGTGATTGCTTCAAATACGCCATAGCGCACGTCCATCAACGGGTATTCGACAGTTGTGGGAGCTTGTGCAATTGCTACAACCTCATCCTTACCATCAATGTTATCAATCAAGATTGCCTTGGTAGTGGTACTGCCCACATCAGTTATGCAAATCATGCCAAGCTTCGTCATAATGACCTCCATATCGCTATAAGCTCATTTCCAATGCTTTGAATATTATGTCAAGTTTATTATATATTAATATCGGTAGAGGCGGCGGAAATAGAACTATAGATATTCTATATAGTTATGACGATCTAGAGACTCCAAATCAAGGTGAATCAAGAACCAGTGATGGCACACCAGAATCTGCGAGACTGTTCGATATTGCTAGTGAAGATGGATTGTTTTACCAACCGGATATGTCGATAATCTCCAGGCGATGATTTTTTTGCTTTTGATCTGCAGAAGGCACGTCCACCAATATAGCAAATCTGGCATCGGTAGCACTTCTATCTAGATATTGCTGCATAAAATTCTCCCAATCCTCCGGAAGCCCGGCAATACAAACGGGGCGTAAACCCCATGAGAATTGTAAGCTCTGGCAAACTGCAGGGTCACTACAGGCGGCAATGATCCAGATCGGCAATTTGAACCGCGAAATCATTCTGGCAATGTGGCCTGTCACGGTATGAGCGACTAATAGAGCCGGATGGAGATACTGGGTCGTTTGAAACACATTGTGCGATACAATATCTGTGATATGAGCAGCATCAAGTCTATAGAAATCGGAAATCCTGGTCTGTTGATTGATCACATTGATCGAGGGTTCCGTGGTTGCCGAGATTTTGCTGAGCATTTTGACGGCTTCTATGGGATATTTGCCAATCGCAGATTCCTCCGACAGCATGATGCAATCCGTACCATCTAGCACGGCATTTGCCACGTCTGTGGCTTCTGCTCTGGTTGGACGGGGATTATTTACCATTGACTCTAACATTTGGGTTGCTGTGATCACTGGTTTCCCGTGCAAATTTGCCAGGGATATTATCTGTTTTTGAACCAATGCCAGCCGATCAATCGGGATTTCCACCCCCAAATCTCCACGGGCTATCATGATCCCATCTGCCTCTGCCAATATCTCTTCGAGTCTGGACACTGCCGCAGCACGCTCTATTTTGGCAATAATGAAAGTCTTATGACCCAATTCTCTCACTGCATGGCGAACCTCGACGATATCCTGAGCATCATCAACAAAGGACTGGCTCACGGCATCAACACCATTTTCCAAAGCAGATTTTAGACACTCGTGATCCCACGGTGTGAAAGCGTGAACTCCCAAATTTACTTCCGGGATATTGAGCCCTTTATGAGCCCTTATCTCTCCGCCTACCATTATTTTGCAATTTATCTCTGTTTCCGTAGTGCTTTGCACCTGCACCTGAATAATGCCATCATTGAGGAAGATAACATCACCCGGTTTCACCGCCATTGGCAAAGTGGGGAGCGTGACAGACATGCGACTTTGATCGCCTACGAAGTCCAGAGAAGATAAAATCAAGCTCTCCCCGGCTTCCAGAACATACGAATCTGCCAGCAGATCCCCCAGACGTATTTTAGGACCGGGTAGATCCGCCATGATCACGATGCTTCTGCCCACTTTCTCGGCAGCTTGACGCAGCTTGCGGATGACACCCGCATGGTATTCAAAATCGCCATGAGAATAGTTCAGTCGGGCGATATCCATCCCGGCTGTGATCAAATTCTGCATCATCTCCACAGTATCTGTGGCAGGTCCTATCGTACATACAATCTTTGTCTTATGATCTCTATAACTCATCGCTTCCTCCTCGAATCCACTATCCATAGTGAATCGGTTTTCACGTGCGTTGCATACTGACATAGGCTCTCATTTTGGTCAATCAATATTACAACCGTCGGTTCAATACAGTCTCAGCAAAACAGTTTTCAGTCTCTAGGGCTGTATTTGATCTACTATTTCAGCAAAGTCATCCGTTTGGTGATGACGTCCTTCCCATTGTGGAACCGATAACAATATACACCACTCCCAACACTAATTCCCTTGGAATCAGTTCCATCCCAAACCACACTGTGTTTACCGGGGGAGAAGATATCCTTCGCCAGGCAACGGACAAGCTGACCTTTGATATTATAGATACTCAGTTTTACTTCAGACCGCACAGGTACCTCAAAGCTGATTGTGGTACTGGGATTGAAAGGATTGGGGTAATTGGATAATGAAAGTAACGGGGTTTCAGATAGTGATTGAGTATTCCCAACAATACTCAGGTCAAAAATGTGCATACCGGAATACTCATTTGCAGCATAAAGCAGATTGTTACTTACCTTCATATCAGCCGTGACATAGTTCGACTTATAACTGTTGACTAAGCTTGGCTGGGACGGGTTGCTGAGGTCAAAGACATCAATTACATTCCAGTTATCGTCTGAGACATATAAACGCGCCCCATTTACATAACATAACACGAGATTACTGGTTGGACGTGGCATAAAACTACTCAGGAGTGTCAATGTCGTAGAGTTAACGATTTGATACACTTGCAATCCTTCGGAACCGGAGACTATATATGCATAGCTTCCATAGATGGCAATTGAGTTTGGCTCATAAGGCATATACTGCTCTCCGGCATATTGAGGTGAAGCATGATTGGAAACATTAACGATACGAACCGTGGGAAAAGCCGGTGAACGATTTATGATATATGCATAATTCCCTCTGATTGCAAGTGCATATGGAAGATTTATATCCGAATAAGTGCCCTGTAAAGTAGGATTTGAAGCATCTGTAATATTCAGAATCATCAGCCCTTCATCTTGATCAAGAATAAAAGCTGAGTTCCCCACCACTGTTGCAGTCACCGGATAGCTTAGATCCGAATATGAGCCTAATGCCTGGGGATTATCCGGGTTCGATACATCAATAATATCATAACTGCCAAATGCACTTAAAAGGTATGCTTTGTCGTTGATTACCTGAACACATTTAGCATCCATAGCAGAATAATCAGCTTGGAGCTCTGGAAAATAGGGAATGGAAACATCCAGTATTTTCAATCCGTCCCATGAATTAACTACATATAAATCGTTATTCTGAATTGCCAATGACGAATATTCATCATTTTGAACATAGTATGAACCGATAATACTTGGAGTTGGGAGAGGGTCAGATACATCAACAATACAAAACCCCTGATATGCAGCAACATATACCCGGTTTTCCCGGTAAACAATGTAACGTGCAACATCAGGTGTATCACAAGTTTCAATAATTTGAGGGCTTTGAGGATTTGAAACATCTACGAGCATAATGCCTTTGAACTCATTTGCTAAACAGGCAATATCTCCCTGAATATCAATATCAAAAACAGCTCTTCCCGGATTGAAAATTCCTAATTGTACAGGTTGGCCGGGATTTGAAATATCCCATATCAGCATACCTATATAACCTCCGGCAATATAGGCGATATTTCCATCAACAGTTATCCCTGTTGCCAGCCGGGAGGTATAATATGTGTATCTCACTATAGGGACGTAAGGGTCTGATACGTCAATGATTTGAATGCTGGAGCTATTATCAGAACCGCCACTTAAGACATTAGTCCATCGGCAATTGTGATCACTGAGGGAAGTCTCAGCAATTGGCATGAACCGGCGGATTGCGGGTTTGACATGTCTGAAATATCAATGATTCGCATCGTCAAATCCGACGAGTAAATATATAAGAAATGATCTGATACAGCAAATTTAGAAAACTGTCCCAGAGAATCTACTTGTGCCACCAGAACAGGTTGAAATGGATCTGTGACATTTACTATCTTGATGCTCTGATAATAAGAAGCTATGTAAGCCAGAGAGTCTTGGACAACAGTTCGACCCTGATATAGATTGTTCGCAGTATTTAAAAGTTGGGGATTGGAGGGGTTCGATATATCTACTACCTTGAGCTGCGTACTGGTTCCTAAAAACGCATAATTCCCAAACACTGACACCGAATGAGCAGAAATATCCTTAACTACTCCCTCAATTTGATAAAATGCATATACCGGCAGTAGATACATTAGTATAACAACAAACCAAAAACATCTTTTCATAATTCCTCCTACTTATCACTTTATTAAAACACATTAATTTATTGTTGAATAACAGTCAAGTCAAAATAACTATCACCGCTCCCCGGATGCAAGTCCCTTCTTCACCTGTCAAGTAGATACACCAGAGTTCTCTTCCAGGATAGCGACTATAGTATCATTTAGAACTCTGACCGGCTCTGAGATTAGTATCATGGGAGTTCTGGTATCTATAGATATGCTTGATGTAAGACAATTCACCTGCGTTGTTATATCCTGCATTTTTCATTGTTATGGGCAAGACTTCAGTATTGGCACTGCACGAGAATGGCGGACCTGTGGCATTATACATTAGCAATAATTCAGATTTACTTTTCTATTTCATCAACATCAGCTTTTTGGATTCCTGCCTATCCTCTGATTTCAAATGCATAAGATATACGCCGGCAGCAACTTTTCGTCCCATATTGTCTTTTCCATCCCAGGTTATTGCTTGAGTACCAGACGCTTTGCGTTCATCTGCCAGGTTGCGGACGAGCTGTCCACGGGTATTGTAAATCTTTAGACTTACGGTTGACTCCCGAGAAAGGTTATACTTTATTGTAGTATTCAATTCAAAGGGATTCGGATAGTTTGAGAGAGATAATGTTGGATGAGGCAAAACATCGTTATCGTCCGCCGGTAAACCGCTTAAGCTAATGATATTCAGTCCACTCGTTCCGTTCATTGTATAGACAGCATCATTCCCAACCCATAAGCCCCAGGTAGGTAAATTCCAGGCATAGTTGCTAATTAGTACCGGTAGCAGAGGGTTGCTGATATCATATACAGAGATTTCTCTCCAGTCTATATCTGAGAGGAATAGTCGATTATTGGCCGCGTAACAATAGAATATATTGCTAGTGAGACGAGGCATTAAGGTTGTGGATAAGGTAGGAGCAGCAGGATTTGAAACATCGATGACCTGTACGCCGCTATACCCATCAGCCACATACACTGCATTTCCCACTAATGCAATACATGAGGCGAAACCTGGAGTATCGTAGGTTCCCAGAATCTGCAGCAAATCAGGATTGGAAGTGCTAACAATCTGTAACCCGAAACACCCATCTGCCACGTACACTTTATCGGCATTTGCTACTAAAGACATTGCTGTTCCGGGAGAATCCCACAAGCCGGAGGTTATCAGGCTATAAGTCTCGGTAACGCTGAATGTCTGCACCCCATCCTCTCCAACTGCTACATAAATGACGTTACCTGAAACATCTATTGACAATACAGTGCCGGACCAGCACGTATTTATATAGCTTGGGCTATGAGGATTTGAAATATCGACCAACTGAACTACATGATTCTCACCAACATAAGCTATGTTATCGACTATTTTAACTGATGTCGCATCATACATTGTATTATAAGTGCTTAATAACTGAGGATTGTGGGGATTTGTTACGTCAACTATCTGCAAACCGGATTCTCCGGTTGCCAGATAAACTGTATTACCCACTCCAGTAATGTACATTGGGGCATTGGATGTGCTATAATGGCCTAACAGCTGATCATTATTGGGTTCGGAAACATCAATAAACTGCAAACCATATATCCCGTCTGCCACATAGGCAATGCTATCTGAAACCTTAACATTACGTGCATAATCCGAATAACTTTCGAAACTCCCCAGCAATATAGGGTTTTGGGGATTTGAAACACTAAAAGCAGTTAAAGCGTCCCCTGTGGTATAGACGATATTCCCTACGACATCAATTCCATACGTTGCAATAGGTAGGGAACCGATTAAAACCGGGTTCTGTGGAATTGAGATATCCAGGATCTGAGTGCTAAATCCACCTGCTAAGTATGCTCTTCCCCCTTCTATAGTGACCGAAGAAACATAGCCGGGAAGTCCACCATAAGTGCCGATTAGTGAAGGATTTTGAGGGCTTGAGACGTCTATGATATACAGGCCTGAATCCCTATCCGTCAGATAGGCAATGTTTCCTGCAATCTGGACAGACCATGAGTAGCTGGGCGTATCATAAAAACCGAGAAATTGGGGGCTTTGAGGATTGGATACGTCAACTATTTGCAGTCCACCATCGCCATCGGCCAGATAAGCTACATTACCGACAACTGCTATTGATCCCGTGTAACTAGTTATCGGATAAGAGCCAAGTAATTGGAGACCATAAGGATTAGTTACATCAATAATTAGCATTGCTCCATCTGTACTCACATAAGCAGTATTCCCATTTAAGAATAACGAGTTAAATCCACTTGAGCCGGGCAAGATATAAGAGCCAAGTAACTGTGGGTTTTGGGGTTCCGAGACGTTTATAATTTGCATACCGGAGCCGGCGGAGGAAAATGATTCATACGTTACATAAGCTAAATCTCCCACGATTTCAACCGAAGAAATCGAATCAGGATCAGCACAAAAACCTACCCTTTGCATCACCCCAAATAATGGCAATCCTAAAAGCACTAAAAGCATGAAAAGTATTGTCCTTTGCATTTTTCCTCCTGTTAGATAAATCGTACCCTTTGTTTACCGCACCTAACTCTCTTAACCACTACTTCGTAATGGACAATTTGTTTTGAAGTTGTAGGCATCGATAAACTCGTATAGTACCATATATCTCAGTTAGCTGTGAAATCGTTCATCATCGCAGTTAACAGCCGTCTTCGCCATTAATTCATTAACTTCAAATAAATTGCAGAATATATATCTGTCAAGATATTCCTTCCTCATTTTCTGACAACACTCCCAACAAAGGCATTATGTGTGGGCTTTACCCTGGCTATCAGTACTAGGGGGAATCCAATTTCATCGAACTACTTTACACCAATTGGGAGAGTGCCTTTAAAAGTACACCGTCAAGATCACTTAAAACAGTAAAGAGAAGTACAATGATGTGATTGTATGAGTATCGAAGTATTGCTAACTACTTTCCTTACATGATCTTTCATGATTCTCCTCACATTCAGTGTCAACCAATTTCAGGAAACATCAGTTTTACCTCCATTTTTTGCCCTTACTAGCAATACGGACTCAATACGGAGCCAATACGGACTTAGTCCGTATTGGCTCCGTATTGCAACCGTGTTGCTAAAGAGGAAAAATACTGCCCTTTCATGGGACTGACTCGTGCGCAAGCTGCTCAGTAAGCCGGAAACAGAGTACCGGTTCTGTACTCCAACATCAGATTTCGCCTTACTTGCAAGAATCCGGGGATAATTCCTATTGACAAATATCGGAGTACGGTCATTATGAAAATCTATAAATACTATGGTAGAAGTAATGAAAATAATCGAAAAAATTATAAACGAGTTTTTGAAATCCTGCTGCGGAGAATGGAACGGTCTACAGATCTTCTTGATTCCCACCACCCTGTTTTATCTCTTAGATGGGTTCAGTGTGGCGCGCTGGGTGTCTGGAATATTGACCCTGCAAATTCAGTTTTTCCCCCTGGTGATCTTTGTTGCGACCATGTTTGTCGTCCTCTTTGCGATCGGAAAACAATATACTTTTTACATCAAGCCGGAGCTTTCGATCAGCCCCAAAGTCCGCAGAGATCTGATGTATGAATTTGTCTTTGGGATCCACAAAGTGATATTTATCGTCTTGATGGCTTTCATGATCGGGTATGTGTTATCATCTTTTCTCCGTTACTTTTACAGTGTCCAAATGGTGACCCGAAATACATATGCCGTGGCAGTTCATGTGCTGTGTGTATTTATGGTTTTTTATCAATACACCATGAATCTCTGGCTTAGTCATTTCCTCAAACGGGGATATCAACCCAATCGGGCGAAGGCGTATCTGGAAGTGTATATGAGACGCAACAAAGTCGCGTTTATCCGTTATACCCTCAGCATGATAATCGTGATGAGCTTCTCCGTATATCTCTATAGGATTTTGATTATCCAATTGATAGCCCCTGCGATCGAGTTACTATTTGTAGCGACAAATGTGTCCCTGAAGTTTTCCGTGATCCCCGTGTCATCTTCATTTGGACATATCTCCAATGTCTGTGTGATCCTGATGGCTTTTATCGTGGCAAATCTACTTTTCGCTCCGATCATGAATCTATTGGCGACACTGATGAAGCGTTTGCACCCACTGGAAGATGCAAACTTGGGGAGAGCAAATGCCTAAAGTCATGAAAAAAGCTCCCCGGAAAAAGACTAAATCCAAAAAGGGCAAAAAAAGACCAATCGGGATTTATCTCCTGATCGGAATCGTGTGTGTAGGGCTGGTTTATTGGCTTTCTACCGCCCCCCAAAACCGCTCTGAACGAGATGTCACAGAATTTGCAGATAAAGATCAGGATCGTGTTCCGAATACCACACCCAAAACCAAGACTAAAGAAAAGTCCGCAGCTAAATCTACCATTGCCAAAAAGGGTGACGCCCCCAAAACTACTGAGTCTGTAAAGGCTGCTCCGGTTGCGGAATCTGTAGCAGGTCTGGATGATGCCATCACTTCTGCTATCAAGAAACTGGGGATTCCCGAAGAATCTTATCGCCGCAAGGAAAGAGATAAACAGATTACTTACAATATCCCTCTTAACCGGCGGTCCCTCGATCTCACTTTTGCAAACATCATCATCAAGGGTGAGGTTGAGAAACTAAAAGGTAGGATGGTAAGCGGTATCGAAAAAGAAAATCGCCAGACCCTCACCTTTGAACAAGACAAGAACCCCAAAAAATACGTGGTGGAACTCTTTTACGATTCCAAGGCGTACACCAATAAGGTGCCGGACAAGGTTATGGCGATCGTGATAGATGACTTTGGCTACATCGACGGAAAGCTGTTAGACGGCTTTATGAATGTTGATCCCGCTGTGAATTTTGCAATCTTCCCCAATGAAAAGAACAGTATCGAAACCATGCAAATGGCTCATAATATGGGACGTGAGACTTTGATCCATGTACCGATGGAGCCTCTGAATTACCCAAATGTGAACCCCGGAAAAGACCCGATCCTGGTCACCATGAAAGAGCATGAGATAGACAACCAGATGGAGAAATTTATCGAGGATATGTACTTATGCAAAGGGATAAATAACCATATGGGGAGCTTGGCTACCACCGATGAAGGCATCATGCAGGCTGTGATGATATCCCTCAAAAAGAACAAGCTGTATTTTCTGGACAGTAAGACTTCAAACGTCTCGATCGCCTATAACGTCGCCCAAAAGTCACATATTACGGCTTTTCGAAACGATATATTTTTGGACACTCCCAATTTGAAAGACGCAACCATGGATGCCAAGTTGCAGCAATGTCTTGAGATGGCATCCCGCCGTTCACAGATTGTGGCTATCATGCATTGCCACTCCGCTGAACACCTGGCATATTTGCAAAAGTTTATCGTACGAGCCAAAGCTGCGGGTTTTAAACTTGTCCCGCTTTCTGCACTCGGAAACTACAATGTTCCATCTATTAATTAGCATCCTTTAGCAGTAGATTTGAGGTAATATATGAATGTACTCAGTGCCATTTTCTTAGGTATTATTCAGGGACTCACAGAATTCCTGCCGGTCAGCAGTTCCGGTCATTTGGTATTGTCACAATACTTTTTGGGCTTAGGAGAGAGTAGCGACAATGTGTTTGAGATCTTCTTGCACATGGGGACCTTGATTGCGGTAGTGGTTTATTTTCGCAAGATGCTGTGGGATATGGTAATCTCCATGTTTCATTGGAGCAACAACATGGATCACCAAACCCATCTGCACAATCGGTTTTTAGTACTCTATCTGGGGATATCAACCCTCGTTACCGGTATATTTTACATGCTGTTTTCAGACTTTCTGGAATCGATGTTTACCAAGCCGTTGCTGGTGGCTATCATGCTGTCTGTGACAGGTCTGATCATCTTTAGTTCCGATTTCATCAAAGACCGGGGAGTACCTGCCATGTCGATGGGTCCCATGCGCAGTATCTTGATCGGTTTAGGTCAAGGCATTGCCATAATTCCCGGGATCTCCCGCTCCGGGACTACTATATCGCTGTCCGTGATGAGTGGCATCAAGCGTAAGGACGCAGCTCAGTTTTCGTTCCTGTTATCAATTCCTGCTATTTTGGGAGCCAATATCTCTGTGATCAAGGATCTCAGCTCTTTGAACCATCAGCAGTTATACTTGTACATTGCAGGTTTTCTGGCGGCATTTATCTCCGGCTATATGGTGATTTCACTGCTTATCCGCTTGATTCAACAGAGTAAACTGAAGTACTTTGCATATTATGTGTGGGTAGTGTCGTTGATCGCCATCGTCTCACTGATCATCTATTGATATGCAGAGTTTTAGTTACCAGGAATTCAATACTGCCAAGTTCAGATACTCTGAACATAGGTCGTATTTGTTGGTAGGAACGGATTCCTATCTGGGAGAAAAGATCCAGCGGAGAATCCGCGAGAAACTGCTCAGTCAGAGCGGTTCGGACCTCAGTATCCTCTATAGTGACGAGCTTACTCCCCATGAATTGAGCGAGCAATTAGACGTCTATTCTGTATTTTCCCAATCGAAAGTCATCGTGATCAAGAATGCGGAAAAACTCAAGAAGAATGCGCTGGATATACTATCAGATTACTTTAATGAGCCATCTGATTCCCAAGTATTGATCATTATTACCCAGAAGATCGATGCCAGGATGAATGCTTGGAAAAAGATCAAAGAACAATCCGTATCTATTGCCTGCGATCCACCCCGGCATAGCGGTGACATCCGTGCCTGGCTTGATACCGAGCTGGCATATGCTGCAAAATCTATGCATCCCAAAGCCAAAGACATCTTTCTCTCACGCATTGAGCTGGACTATAGCACCATCGATAACGAACTGCAGAAACTGTATCTCTTGGTGGATGCACGATCTTCGATCAGCGAAGACGACGTGATCCGCAGTCTGGGTACATCCAGGGGCGGAGCTATGGCGGATTTGTATCGAGCCTTGGGAAGTCTGAATTCAAAGCAGACCATTACTCTGATCAATGGCTTGCTCGCAAACGACTGGGAACCTTTGGCGATATCGGGACAGTTGCAAAGGTTTTATATGGCGATCTGGAAGATTCAGCTGCTGATGAAAAACCACATCTCGGAATCTGAAATACTGTCCAAGCACTTGAATGAACTCTTTTTTAGCTACAGAAAAGAATACGTGGAATTTGCCAAACGCTATAAAGCCAACAAGATCGGAGATATTTTCCGCATACTGTATGAAACCGATGCCAAAATGAAGCTGACTGTAGCCACACCGGAATTGTTGTTAATGACATGTGTTTTAGATATCTTTAAGGCCAATGGAAAATAAAGGCGTCCTGCTTCCCATCTCAGCGCTCTATACCCCCTATGGAATTGGCGATCTGGGACCTGCTGCCTACCGGTTTGCAGACTTTCTGGCTACTCATGATCAGGCGTATTGGCAGATCCTGCCGGTTTCGTATTGCGGCTATGGCAATTCCCCTTACAATCCCTTGTCTTCACTATTGGGAAATCCATATCTGATCAGTCCGGAGCTGTTATTACAAAAAGGCTTGATTTCTACTCATGATCTCGCCAAAGCGGCACTTCCCTCGTATGGCAATATAGACTATGCCCAAGTGTATCAAAGTAAAGATGCCATGTTTGATATAGCTGTGTTAAACTACCTCAAACACCATGATATTCTGCCATATATCGACCAGCATAGTGAAGATGTAAAGCCCGTGATGGCATTTCTGACCCTCCAGCACATTTATGGAAATAGTGCGTGGTACACATGGGAAGAAAAGCACCATCATTACAATGAGGAACTCTACCAGAAGCTCTTGAGTTCTCATCGGTTTACGATGCTACGCACAGCAGTGTTACAAGAGATTTTTGAATCCCAAATAACGGATCTGAGAGCGTATCTGAAGGAACTGAGTATCACCCTGATCGGAGACATTCCGCTTTATGTGGCTTCTGAAAGTGCCGATGTGTGGGCAAATCAAGAGTATTTCTCACTCACCGAGCAGGGAGAACGGATCATGGTCGCAGGGGTTCCACCTGATGCATTCAGTGACGAAGGGCAGCTGTGGGGAAACCCTATCTACCTCTGGGACAAAATGCGAGAGCACAACTACGAGTGGTTTGTACACCGCATAGGCAAAACTATGCAGGATTTTGATCTGTTACGGCTCGACCACTTTATCGGATATGTAAATTACTGGCAAATCCCGGCAACGGAACTAACGGCAATCGACGGCGCTTGGATCGACGGACCGGGAGCTGAACTCTTTGACGTTCTCTGCGCTAAGTATGGCAAAGATGTCTTTATCGCCGAGGATTTGGGCATTTTGAGCGATAAAGTATGCCAGGTGCGTGATAGCTTTGGATTCCCGGGGATGATTATCCTGCAGTTTTGCTATGACGATCAAATCCCTGAAACCGAGTACTTCCCACACAACAAGCTGATTTATACAGGCACCCACGACAATCAAACGACTCGCGGCTGGTATTGTGAGCTCTTGGAAAACAAGCCCGATGCTATTCGCAATCTGATGGATTATTTCCGGAAGCACAAACTGATACAGCAGGCTGAGGAACTCACAGAACATAATATCTCATTACTGCTGATCGAAAGTGCATACGCATCGCCCTGCAAAATAGCCATCATTCCCTTTCAGGATATTTTGGCTTTGGACGATGATGCCCGCTGCAACATTCCCGGCACAGCCTTGGGTAATTGGGAGTGGAGAATGCAGGATACGGATTACGCAGCACCTGCAATACAGCAGTGGAGTAGCTTGAACAAACGTTACAATCGCGGATAACAAAAATCCCCTAACCTCTCTTATTTTCATCACATAGAATATTTCACTTGACTTATAAAGCCTATCTTTAAGTTTGCCTTTAGCTAAACAAAAGTACTATAAGGAGTATCAAATGAAAAGAAGAGTAATCATCATGGGCGCCGCCGGAAGAGACTTTCACAATTTTAACGTCTTTTTCCGTGATAACGACAGCTATGACGTAATCGCCTTCACCGCCACTCAGATCCCCGGAATCGACGACAAGAAATATCCTGCCGAACTTGCCGGTAAGCTTTATCCCAACGGAATCGCGATTCATCCTGAATCCGAAGTCGTAACTTTGATCAAAGAAAACAACATCGACTTAGTCGTGTTTGCATATAGTGACCAACCTCACGAAGTCGTAATGAACAAAGGCGCCATGGTCAATGCCGCCGGCGCAGATTTCATGATGATGGGAACCAAAAATACCATGGTCAAAACCACCAAACCTCTGGTCACAGTATGTGCAGCCAGAACCGGTTGTGGCAAATCTCAGACCACACGTGCGGTCATCAAAGCCCTCAAAGCCAAAAACTTGAAAGTGGTTTCAATCCGCCATCCAATGCCTTATGGCAATCTTGTAGCTCAGAAAGTACAGCGTTTTGCAGAACTGGCTGACCTCGAAAAGCACAACTGCACAGTCGAAGAAATGGAAGAATACGAGCCACATATCATGATGGGCAGCGTTATCTATGCAGGCGTGGACTATGAAGCCATCGTTCGCGAAGCAGAGAAAGAAGCTGACGTCATTATTTGGGACGGTGGAAACAATGATACACCTTTCTATTGCTCCGACAAGCAGATCAATATCGTCGTAGTAGATCCACATCGCCCCGGTGATGAGATTTCTTACTACCCCGGCGAAACCAACCTTCACCTTGCTGATGTAGTAGTCATCAACAAGATTGATAGTGCAGACCTTGAAGACATCCAGGAAGTTCGCAACAACGTCCGTATGATCAACAAGAATGCCCAGATCATCGAAGCTGCTTCACCTCTCTTTGTCGATCATCCTGAAATGATCACCGGCAAGAACGTGCTCGTCGTCGAAGACGGTCCTACCCTCACTCATGGTGAGATGACCTACGGCGCTGGCGTCATTGCTGCTGAAAAGTACGGTTGTGAAGACCTTGTCGATCCTCGTGAATGGGCAATCGGCGAAATGAAAGAGACCTTTGACAACTACCCTGAAATCGGTATCCTGCTTCCTGCTATGGGTTACAGCGCACAGCAGATCAAAGACATGGAAACTACTATCAACAACGTCGAATGTGACGCTGTCGTGATAGCTACCCCAATCGACCTTCGTCGCATCATCAAAATCAACAAGCCTGCTTGCCAAGTTCAGTACGAACTTCAAGAAATTGGCAGACCTACAATTGCTGACGTATTAAAATCATTCTAAATAAGTAAGCATAAAGTATCATATGGGCAGACCTCACAGTCTGCCCATTATACATTGAAGAGGAAGATTATGAAAAAGACTGCTGTTCTCGCCTTAGGCGGAAATGCTATAATCAAAGCCGGACAGAAAGGCACTGTCTCAGAACAGTTTGCCAATACCCGTGATTCTCTGGGCGGCATCGTAGAATTGATCAGTCGCGGTTACAAACTGGCGATTACCCACGGAAATGGCCCCCAAGTGGGCAATCTCCTCCGTCAACAGGAAGCAGGAGAAAAAGAAGGACTCGCTCCCTTACCACTCGGTATCCTCAATGCTGCCACCGAAGGAAGCATGGGCTACATGATCGAACAGAGCCTTCAGAACCGCCTGCATCTGATGAACATCGACAAACAGGTGATCACCATTGTATCCCAGGTAGTCGTGGATAAAAATGATCCCAGCATGCTGAATCCTACCAAGTTTGTAGGAAGCACTTATTATACTTATGAGCAAGCTGATGAACTGCAGCAGACTCTGGGCTGGACTCTCAAAGAAGATGCTGGTAAGGGCTATCGCAGGGTCGTCCCCTCACCGATTCCACAGAAGATTGTGGCCGGTAAAACCATCCGTGAACTGATCGAAAATGGTGAGATCGTGATCGCTGTGGGCGGTGGTGGAATACCTGTCTACGTCCAGGAAGATGGCACCTATGAAGGTGTAGATGCAGTGATCGATAAAGATTTTGCATCTGGCCTCTTAGCTTTGAACATTGAAGCGGATTTATATGTGATCCTCACCGGTGTTGAAAAGGTTTCGATCAATTACGGTAAACCCGAACAGCAGGATTTGGATGTCTTGACCGTTGCAGATGCACGCAAACACTACAACGACAAGCAATTTCCTGCCGGCAGCATGGGACCAAAGATCCTGGCAGCTATCGACTTTATCGAGCGTGGTGGCAACGAAGTGCTGATCACTTCCATCGATTGTATTGTAGATGCTTTTGAAGGCAAGACCGGTACACGTATCGTCCGTTAATTCAGAATTGTAAAACTATCTAAATCCCGATCTGCAGAGGTCGGGATTTTTTTGGCTCAGGAATCTAGAGTATCGGCAAGATTGTCACCCGTAATTAATATCTGTGAATTGGATTTTTTTCGATCGAATCCCGCCCACCATCCCTCAAGGAGTAGGGCTCCGCCCTACAACCCGATGATGGTACGTCCAAAACAAAGGACACGTATGATTGGCATCCTGCAGTAAATAAATCTACGGAGACTCTCCCCTCTTTCAGCGACATCAATTATTTAAAACTGAACTGTCCCAATGATATCAGAGAGTGAGACATCCCGCTCCTGTAAATAGCTATCCAAGCCAGCGATAAGCTCCGGAACGGCATGAGGATTGGCAAAATTCGCAGTTCCGATCGCAACAGCAGAAGCTCCGGCATAAAAGAACTCCAGGGCATCCTTCCAGTCGTAAATCCCTCCCATTGCCAAGACCGGGATCCGGAGCGCAGATGCCACTTTGTATGTGGCAGCGAGGGCTACAGGTTTGATCGCAAGTCCGCTATACCCGGAAACACCTCTTTTGATCCGCGATTTTCCGGTTTTCCAGTCTATCGCCATCCCCAAAAGCGTATTGATCAGAGCTATGGAAGTAGCACCACCGGTGGCAGCAGCTCTGGCAATGGAGACAACATCGGTGACATTGGGAGACAGCTTGATGATTAGTTCTTTGGAGGTTAGTGCCGCCAATCTGGATGTCAACGAGTGAACTGTATCGGGATCGACGCCAAAGGCAATCCCTTCCTTTTCCACATTGGGGCAGGAGATATTGACTTCATATCCGGATATCCGGGGTTCCTGCTCCATAATATCTAGCATCTCGGCAAATTCATCGATTGTAGATCCTGAAAAACTCACAATTATGGGTGCACTGCACACGGCAGAGAGCTCCGGCAGAGTATTACTCAGAAATATATCCAAGCCGGGATTCTGGAGTCCAATCGAGTTCAGCAGTCCCGCTTCTGTCTCATAAAGCCGAGGAGGTGGATTTCCTTGCTTGGGGTAACGAGTGATAGTCTTTGTGACATAGGCACCTAAACAATTCAAATCGTAAAATGCTCCAAATTCGGCACCATAGGTCCCGGATGCTACTGTTACCGGATTTTGCATAGTTAATGTACCCAGTGAGGTTTGTAACCTGTTCATAATGCACTCCAGCAGATCTCCGTGGCATCAAAGATGGCACCCTCTTTACAAACTGTCTTGTATACAATATGCTCCGGAGTACCTGTAGGTACCACGCATCCGTGGCAGACCCCGATCCCGCATGCCATATAGGCTTCCATGGAGACATAGAGTTTGACCCCGTATTCAGCAGCGACTTTTGCCACCTGTATCAGCATTGGTTCCGGACCACAAGCATAGATCAGATCAAACCCACCAAATTTGAGCAAGGTTTCCAATCCCTGTGTCACGTATCCTTGATTGCCGATAGATCCATCCATGCTCCAGATCTCGTCACAGGGAAAGACATCGGCTTTGCTATTGCCACCGTGTAGCCAATACACATCATTTTTCCCGGCCAGTTTACGCCGTAAGTACCACAAAGGAGGATACCCGATTCCTCCGCTGACCAAGGCTATTTTTTGAGACTCCACCAAGGGGAATCCGTTGCCCAAGGGCCCTACCAGATCCAGTTCATCGCCTTTTTTCATCGTAGCCAGTTCGGTGGTGCCCCTACCCAATTTTTTGATAAAGAAACCAATGAAGTTCTTTTCTACGTTGTAAACACTGATCGGTTTGCGTAGCCTATGGGGATCGCTGCTATATTTGCGGAGTTCATAGAATTGTCCGGCTTGGGTTGTAGCTGCCAATTGTTCATCCTTGATCCACAGTATAAAATAATCATCATTGAGCCATTCTGCTTTTTCGACGCGTAATATCCGGTTTTCCATTTTCTCTCTCTACCTACAGAGCCCACGTAGTAATACTTCAGTCTCCTAAACAATCTCGAGTCTAAGACATGAGTTTCAATCTGCTTTCCAGGTAACGTCTCCATCGCAATAAGTGGTAACAATCTTCCCCATAAATACTTGATTTAACCAGGGAGTGTTTTTGCTCTTTGATAGCAAGGTATCGACATTCACCAAAATCTTGGCATCCAAGTCTGCAATCACCAGGTCAGCCTTATTACCTTCAATAATGCCCGGTTGATAGAGCTTCATTATGTTTGCAGGAGCGATTGCCATAGCTTCGATAAGGCGTTCCAGACTGATGAGTCCGGCTCTCACCAGATGGTGATAGAGTACAGCAAAAGCTGTTTCGAAACCGATAATGCCAAACGGTGCATGATCAAACTCCCGTTCCTTTTCATAGTCTGCATGAGGAGCGTGATCCGTAGCTATACAACTGATCAATCCGCTTTTCAATCCTTCCACCAATGCCAACCTGTCCTGTTCGGAGCGAAGGGGTGGCTTCATTTTGGTATTGGGATCAAAGGTCTGAGTGGCTTCTTCATTGAGTAGCAGATGATGTGGAGTGACTTCACAGGTTACCTGAATCCCTCTGTTTTGGGCATCCCGAATCAGTTCGAGCGATTTGGCAGTAGAGACATGTGCCACATGCAACCTTGCTTTGGTACTCTCTGCCAGCATAATATCCCGAGCGATTATCACTTCCTCGGCAATCGCCGGAATGCCGCTGAGCCCTGTCTTGGATGCGATCCTACCGGCATGAATCTGCCCCTTTCCCGCTAAATTGTAATCTTCCGCATGGATGATGACAGGCAGGTCGTAGTTCACTGCATACTTCATGCAATTCAGCATCAATCTGGCATTTTGCACGCATTTACCGTCGTCACTGACTCCAATGATGCCGCCACTTTTCATAGTAGCCATTTCCGAGATTTCTTTGCCTTCAGATTGTTTTGTGATGGCACCAATCACTCGTACTTTGCAAAAGCCCAAGTCCTTGGCACGGCGCTGGATGTATTCCACCGCTGCAATATTATCGATCACCGGCTCGGTATTGGGCATGGCACAGACAGTGGTGAATCCACCTTTGGCAGCAGCTCGGGTACCCGTGACAATATCCTCTTTATAAGTCTGTCCGGGATCGCGAAGATGGGCGTGGAGATCCACAAAACCCGGGAATATATGCTTTCCGCTTGCATCGACAGTGACATCTGCAATAGCTTCAATCGAATCTGAGACCTGTGATATGATCTCGTCTTCTATCAAGATATCCCGAGCGCAAAAAGCACCATCTATATATACGGTTCCGTTTTTAATAAGTGTCTTCATTTGTTCCTCCTTACGCCTTTCCACCAAGAATTAAGAACATCAAAGCCATCCGCACTGCGACTCCATTCGCCACCTGCTCGACGATGATGCTCTGCCCGCCATCTGCAATTTCCGGCAGGATTTCAATACCCCGATTCATCGGTCCCGGATGCATAATCAGGGCATCTTTTTTGGCATACCTGATGGTTTCTTTGGAGAGCACATAGTGCTTTGTGTATTCTTCCAAACTGGGGAACAAGCCTTCGGTCTGTCGTTCCAGCTGCATCCGGAGTCCCATCACGACGTCGGCATCCTTGAGCGCTGTTTGCAGATCGTATTCTACCTTACATCCATAGATTTCTTCCATGAAGGAAGGCATCAAAGTACGAGGGCCACAGACTGTTACTTCGGCACCCAGTTTCTTCATCCCGATCAGGTTTGAACGTACTACCCGGCTATTGAGGATGTCACCCACGATGGTGATCTTGAGACCGCGGATATCACCCAACTTTTCCCAGATTGAGAAAATGTCCAATAGGGCTTGAGTGGGATGAGCATGTCGGCCATCTCCCCCGTTGATCACGGGTTTCCCGGAATGCTTGTGGACGAGTTGAGGACTCCCGGGACTACTGTGGCGAATACAATACAAATCTATCCCCATTGCGTCCAGAGTATAGACTGTGTCCTGCAAGCTTTCTCCTTTTTGGAGAGCTGATACTTCTGCCTGGAAACTAACTACGTCGGCACTGAGGCGATTGGCTGCCAGTTCAAACGACATTCGGGTACGTGTGCTATTTTCGACGAACAAAGTGCAAATAGTTTTACCGCGCAAAGTGGGAATTTTCTTGTATTCACGCAGGTTGATTTCTTTCATTCCTTTGGCTGCTTCCAGAATATACATAATCTCTTCAGCAGAATAATCATCGAGGTCAAAGACGTTGCGTCCTAAAAATTGAGGTGTATCCATTTTCTTCTCCTTTCTACCTCTCTGGGTAAGATTAAAGGTTAACTTTGGTCATAAAAATCAGCTGGGTGTTTTGGTCAAGTAATTTCCTCTTTCCAATCCCGGGTGCTCCCCTCGTG
>PHBQ01000006.1 GCA_002841975.1 Candidatus Cloacimonetes bacterium HGW-Cloacimonetes-1 | reverse complement strand
CAGCCCGATTTTGTACTATATCCATCAGCGGACAGAGGTGTCGGAAGTAATAGTTTTGCGAGACGTATCCGGCAGTATGAACCTCAAGACAACAGACCAATCCAAGAAAGATTATCTCCAGCCCCATTTAGACAATCTTATCGCCAAGTACCGGGACAAGGGTTACAAAGTCACGGATTACGATTTTGCCAATGGAATCAGTAAAGACAAGGACAATTCACTACTCGCACCCGCCTTGGCCTATGTGGCAAAAAAACACAAACGGATCCGAACTGTCGTATTGGGTACGGATGCCTGGCTCAAAGATGAAGACCTGAGCATCATCAAACAACTCAATGTACCTTTCATCACCATCGCCGATACTGCAGTAGTCCAAAACCAGGATTTGGCTGTGATGTCTGTGAATAACAATCGTCAGGGCTATCGCAATGAACCAACTCTCATCCGTAGTGAGATCAAAGCAGACAATTGGAAAGGAACAGCCACCGTAACCCTGAAGATAAATGGCAAGCAAGCTGCAGTGCAGAAAGTGATTTTCAATACCGAATATACACAACTTGTGGACTTCCACCAGCGCTTTTCGCAAACCGGTTTTTATAGCTATAGTGTAGAAGTATCTGCTCCCAACGCCAAAGAACGGACTTTGAACAATAACTCCTTCCCGGGAGCTATCGAGATTCAAAGCGAAAAAGAAAGGATTATCATTATCTCGGATAAACCCGGTTGGGACAACAAATTTATCATCGATGCCATCTCCACCAATCCCCGCTGGGCAATCAGCCACTACAGTGCTATAAACGGTCAGCTCAGCACCGGAAATAAACCCGTCAGTACTCTGGAAAACTCCAACCTCAGCGTGATCATCATCATCAATAATGGTGAACTGCGTTTGGGGGCAAATTTAGCAAACCAGATCCAAGCACTTCAGGCCAAAGGAATAGGACTTCTCTATCAAGGTGCACCGATCGATGAACTAAACTCCCTGCCCATCCAGAAGTCCAATGTCAGCAGTTCCTATCAAGGATTTATGCGCTGGCAAGCTGAATCCCAAAACTACCCCATGCTCCGGATTGATCCCTCCGAACAAGCCAACATCCCGCCTCTGGATTATTATTACGTAGTTGCCAAATCTGGCACTATCACTGCGATTACCATGGACAACCCCCAAAAATCCCCTGCCCTGGTGCTGATGTCCGGCCCTACCGGCAAAGCTATTGCCATCCCGGTGCTCAACCTCTGGCGCTGGCAAATGCAAAGCTCCTCGAGTTCTTATCAAAAGCTCATCACCGGTGCTGTCACGTGGCTCGGAAACCTCTCTACAAACAATTTTAACGCCCTCTACAACAATAGCTATTTCCGTGGCGAAAGCGTCAATATCCGCCTCAGGGTAGAAGATTCCATCCGGCAGGCAAAGCTCGATATCAATCCCCGTTTAGAGATCTTTGATCCCGAAAACAAATCCGTTTTTGCCGACTATATGACTCTGGACGGCAATGACTTCGGTGCGAGTACTTCTTTCAGCAAGGCCGGTACCTATCGTTTTGAAATCCTCGATAAAGATAGCGGTAATAAGACCGGCGGAAAGTTCTATATCGCGGAATCATCAGTCGAATCCCGGGACTTTGATTACAATCTGCCTCTCCTCTCTTGGATAGCCTGGGAAAGTGGAGGGAAAATGCTGGATCAGAACAGTTTACCTGCCTTCACTCCGCTCCCCCCTACTCGGGAGCAAGTAACAATCCGCAACGAGATCCCACTCTATAAAAAGTGGTATATTCTGAGCCTCTTTATCCTGAGCTTTTGTACAGAGCTATTTTTTCGTCGCCGGTGGGGTTTATTATAGTATCTTGTTCATTGATTAACATACAAATTGTGTAAGAGAGGTAAGACAGATGTATAGCCGTATGGCAAAGTATTATGATAAACTGTACTCATTCAAGGACTATGAAGCCGAAACAGAGGCTGTGATAAATACTCTGAATCCGTTCATGGAGCATGGGCGCAAAAGCCTACTGGATGTCGCATGCGGGACCGGAATGCACCTGAAGTGTTTGAAAGAACACTTTTCCTGTCAGGGAATGGATATCTGTCCGGAACTCCTGCTCATTGCCAAGGATAGAAACCCGGATCTCCACTTCACCCAAGCCGACATGACTGATTTTGATCTGCACGAAACCTTTGACGTGATTACCTGCTTCTTTGGTTCGATCGGGCATGTACTGACGCTTGCAAATATGCAGCGGACATTGATGAATTTCACCAAACACCTCAAACCTAATGGCGTGATGCTGATAGAGCCATGGCACAGTAAGGAAGAGTATCGGGTGGGCAATGTCAATCTGCTCACGGTAGATGAACCGGATCTGAAAATCGCCAGAGTGTGCACCAGTCTTGCTAAAGATGGCGTCTCGATTTTGGATATGCAACATGTAGTAGCAACTCCGCAAGGTACAGAGCACTTTCTGGAGCATCTGGAACTGGGAATGTGGACAGATGATGAATTCCGTGAGAGCTTTGCTCATTTGGGATTTGATGTCCATATCGATCGGATCCGTGATCGTGGCAGAAAGCTGTTTCTGGCATATCGGAGCTAAATGAACCTTAGTGCTTGCTTATTGAGATGTGGCTATGATGTGGCTATGCCTCCCTATGATTCATGGGGCGGCATAGCCACATCATAGCCACAACTAAGTAAGCAGGAAATAGACATTGACGGAATAAACAACAGAATTTTCCTAACAAACGTAAAGAAATCCATGGAGGAATAATGCACAGACCAAAATTGATCGCACTTTTAGCGATCCTCATGATGACCACACTCGCTTTTGCCACCAAAGTTGGTGACGAGTTTACGTCTCGTATCCGTGAAGCCCAGTCTGCTGAAGAAGCACAGATTTTGATAAATGAATATATTGCAAAAACTACAGATGTAGACGACCTCAGCAATATCCAGGACGTATGGCAGATGGTGGATCCCGAAGCTTGCCTTACTTATTTTGCAAATCTACACCTTCAAAAGCCCAAATCCAAAGAATACCACTACTTGTGGGCTCGGATTTTGGATGATAAATATCAGAGCTTGGTCGAAGGCAGACAGATAGTAAAAAAGAATCCCAAAAAGATGTGGGGTTACGAATTGGTAGCAACTGCCTACAATCATGGCCTCTTTAACCCCCAGGAAGGATTTGTGGACGATCCAGCCAAGCTGGAAGCAGATTTCAAATCCGACGTCAAAATCCTGATGGAGATGGAAAAGAGATTCCCCAAAGAGGATTATACCGTCTATACCATGTACCAAATGTACAATTGGAAAAAAGACTATTCCAATGCCGAGAAGTATCTGATCCAAGCCGGAGCAATGCCTGCCGGCTGGTTAACACCGGACTTGATAGTGGCTTTCACAACTGAATCGAAAAGCCTCGGTGCCTTCAAAGTGGCATTCCCCAGCTTGATCTCTGCTGCCGTAAAAGCCGGTGAAGTCAGCCCTGCGGATAGCTCTAAAATCTATACCTACTACTATTTAGACTTATTGAAAAAAACAGAGAATTGGAAAGAAGTTGATACCTATTTTCAGCAGAATAAAGATGAACTCGACAACCGCGATCGCTATCCCCTCCTGATCAGCCTGAATATCTCCAAAAACAACTATGATCGCGCTATCGACTACATTGCTACTTTGGTACGTGAAGACAGAATCACCTTCAAATACATCGAAAGCAATAAAGAATGGACAGTACTGTCCACAGCCGGACAAAAATGGCTGAAGATGATGTATGAAGCAAAACTCAAATGGGACAATGGAGCCGAAGGTCGCCGTGATGAAGCCCTCAAAAACATAATCAGCAAAGATGCATATATGTGGGAACTTCCGGATGCAAACGGGAATATGGTAAAGCTTGCCGATCAAAAAGGCAACATCGTTATCCTCGATTTCTGGGCTACCTGGTGCAGTCCTTGTCAACGCGCGATGCCTGTCCTGGATAACTGGATGAAAAAGAAGATGCCCGCCGGCGTCAAAGTCTATTCCATCAACGTCTGGGAACGTGAACCGGAACAAGCCAAAGCACAGTTTGCCACCAAAGCCTACGGCATGACCCTGCTTATGGGTACCAACGATCTGTCCCAAAGCTATGATTTTGATGGCATCCCTTTTATCTGTGTGATCGATGCCGAAGGTAAGATCCGCTTTGAAGAAAAGGGCTTTACCGATGATTTGGATGAGAAGCTGGATACTTGGGTCAATGCTTTAAAGGCTCTCAAATAAACATGACCGGAGTAGTACATCATATCGAGATCTACGTTCGGGATTTGCCCACCAGTATCGAGTTTTGGGGTTGGCTATTGTCCAGATTGGGCTATAGCGTATTTCAAGAATGGGATCAGGGCATCAGCTATATCAAAGATGATACCTATATTGTGTTGGTACAGACCGAAGAGAAGTATCTGGATATTCCATACCACCGCTGTCGCAGCGGACTCAATCATCTGGCATTTCATGCCGGGGATAGGGAATTTGTAGATAGTATTACTGCAGAATTGAAAGGTCGAGGAGTCACTATACTTTATCCGGATCGGCATCCTCATGCCGGTGGAGAGGATAGCTATGCTGTCTTCTTTGAAGATCCGGATCGCATGAAAGTAGAAATCACGTTATAAATGATAGCGTCAGTTTCGGAAACGGAATTGACGCTATTTTTCTCTCTCGCGTTCCCGTTCCAGATCTTTCTTGTGCAGGGTTTCCCGTTTGTCGTAGAACTTCTTACCTTTGCACAAAGCGATACTGAGCTTGCACAAGCCCTCTGCATTGATATATATGTCCAGCGGGATCAGGGTCATTCCCAGCTCTTCCACTTTGGATTTGAGCTTGCGGATTTCGCTTCTGTGCATCAATAGTTTACGCTTGCGTTCTGCTTCATGATTGAAGAATGATGCTTTTTCCCAAGGGCTGATATGAAAGTTCATCAGCCAACATTCACCGTTCTCAATCTTGGCATAACTGTCTTTAAAATTGATCTGTCCGGCCCGGATAGACTTGATCTCGGTGCCGCGTAAGACAATTCCTGCTTCGAACTGCTGAATTACAAAATATTCATGTAGGGCTTTACGATTCTTTATTGATTTCATTTTTCCTGTTCACTTGCTATCTGTTTTTGGTAGGTTTTGGCTGTGGCGATGATTTCTGCTTCATCGACCTTGGTCAATACACGGTTTTGGAGCACGATTTCTCCGGCAATAACTACGTCCCGCACACAATTTGAATTCATCGCATAGACGACATGGGAATATGGATTGTATAGGGGCTGCGTCTCTAGAGCATCCAAAGACAGCAATACCACATCGGCATTCTTCCCGATCTCCAGAGAACCCATAGATGCTTCCAGTCCCAACGCTTTTGCCCCGTTAATAGTTGCCATGCGCAGCACATCGGATGCCGGCAAAAAGGAAGGATCGCCGGTGGTGATCTTGTGAATCTTGGCGGTGATATCCATTTCGGAGAGCATATCCAGATTGTTGTTACTCGCCACTCCATCGGTACCCATGCAGACGTTGACTCCATGCGCTGCATATTGCTGCAAGGGTGCAATCCCGGAAACGAGCTTGAGGTTACTGTCTGTACAGGTGATGATGCTATTGCCATGATGGGCCAGCAATTCCATCTCGTCTTCATCTATCCATACCCCGTGAGCCATCACGGCATGTGCCTTCAAAAGGCCGATTTGGTCCAGGTAGAATACGGGCTTGATTCCGTGTTCCTTCAGGCAATTTTCGGATTCGGATTTGGTCTCGCAGAGATGCATGTGGATCATCATATCATGGGAGAGGGCTATATCTGTGCATTTCTCCAAAACAGAACGGTCGCAAGTATAGATCGAATGTGGACTGAGGGCAAAATCGATCAAAGGATTATCGGCAAATTGCGTTCGTAACTGCAAGGCTTGCTTACCGATATTGTGGATTCCGTCTGCACTCATCATCGCTTGAATCACGGCTTCCCCCAGGATGCCACGCATCCCGATGGTGGTTAGTGCTTGGGCGGTTTGCTCACAGAAAAAGTACATGTCATTGAGTAGTACTATTCCGTTTTTGATCATCTCCGCAGCTCCGTGCAAAGAGGCGTCATAGACCAGGCGGGGGCTCACGTGCCTGGCTTCTGCAGGCCAGATATGATTCCGCAGCCAGGTGTCCAGGGGCAGGTCGTCTGCCAGACCCCGAAAATAAGTCATGGGGACGTGGGTATGGGCATTAATCAATCCGGGGATGACGATGCAATCTTGTGCATCAATAGTTTCTGCGGCTTCATAGATGGCTGATGTTGTGGGGTATATATCCCTGATTATGCCATTTTGAATGGCAATATTATGGTTTTTCAGGACTCGCATCTCCGGATCGATACAGAGGATGGTTCCTCCGCTGATGATCAGATCTACCGTGGAAATTTTACTACTCATAAGGACCTCTGCGCAACGCTTCAATTCAGATCGGATTGGATCTTTTGAGCTGCTTCTTTGGGCTTGAAGATGGCTCTGTGAGTGATGATCCCGTTGATGTATTTGGCGGGAGTAATGTCAAAAGAGGGATTGAGGGCACTACTGCCGGGATTGGCTATCAAGGTGTCACCAAACATTTTAATCTCGTCCTCGCTGCGAATCTCGATCGGGATGTCCGTCCCGTGATTGCAGGTAAAATCAAAGGTACTGAGCGGAGCGGCAACATAGAAAGGGACCTTGTGTTCTTTTGCCAATACTGCCTTTTCATAGGTGCCGATCTTGTTTGCAATGTCTCCATTCAGGCAGACGCGGTCTGCTCCCGTGATCACGAGATCGATCGCATCTTTCCAAAAGTAAAATCCGCAAGCACTATCGGCAATGATGGTGTGCTCGATCCCTTCTTGTTCCAGTTCAAAGGCTGTGAGGCGCGAACCCTGAAAGCGGGGACGGGTCTCGCTGACATAGACAAAGAGTTTCTTGCCCTTGCGGTGTGCCATCCGGATTGCAGAGAGGGCAGTTCCCCAATCCACGGTTGCCAATGCTCCGGCATTACAATGCGTCAGGATCCTGGCTCCGTCTGGAATGACTTCCTGACCGATGATCCCGATGCGTCGGCAATCCTCGGCACTCTTGTTGGCAAATTCGATCGATGCCAGTTCTGCCACCTGCCGTGAATGCACGACATCCGGGATAAACTTGAGGGCATTTTCATAAACATAGCTAACCCCGTTATTGAGGTCGATGGCTGTAGGCCGGGCAGCGATCAAGGCGGCATGTGCCTGGCGCAGATAGCTGCGGTATTTGTCTTCCGGGGCTGTAGCTGTGGCAAGTGCCATGGCATAGGCGCCTGCGGCTCCGATGGCTGGTGCACCCCGTACCGTCATGTTTTGAATGGCTACCACTACCTCTTCATAACTGCCAAAAGACGCAATCTCAAAGCGGAAGGGCAAGAGGTTTTGATTGATCATGAAAACACGATTGTCTTCATACCATACCGATCTATATTCTTTACCATTAATTTGCATAATTTACTCCATAAGTACGATCGTACTCCAGTATAACCTTGCAAGAGAGAATGCTATTTCGTCAATAGCTTTCTTGAAGTCACCCATTAATTGTGTAACAACCGGCATGGAGTTCAGCAGCATCGGCATCCTGCTCCGCATATCCTGGGAGGGGCTACCTTAAACGTGATGCTTGACAAATATGCCATAATCATAAAACGAGTAAAGCTATAGATTATATCGGATTATGGAGATGTCCAGATCCGGATGGAGAAAGTTATGGAATATCCTTTTAGTGAAATCGAGCGTAAGTGGCAAGCAAACTGGCGAAACAGCCGCGTCTTTAATGCACAGGATGTATGTGCAAAGCCCAAATACTATGTACTGTCTATGTTCCCCTATCCATCCGGAATATTACATATAGGACACGCTTCAAACTACTCCATCGGCGATGCCGTCACCCGGCTCAAACTGATGGAAGGCTACAACGTGATGCAACCCATGGGTTACGATAGCTTTGGCATGCCTGCCGAGAATTACGCAATCTTGCACAATTCTCATCCCCGCCTCACCACGGAAGAGAACATTGCCGCCATGCGCATCCAATTTGATGGCATGGGCTTTGGACTGGACTGGGAGCGCGAAGTCAGCACCTGCCGTCCCGAATACTATCACTGGGGACAGTATATCTTTAAAAAGATGTACGAGCAAGGTATCGTCTATCGCAAGAAATCCTACCAAAACTGGTGTGATGAATGCCAGACCGTACTCGCCAATGAACAGGTGGAGGATGGTCACTGCTGGCGTTGCGGTACCGATGTATTGCAAAAGGAACTGGAACAATGGTATTTTCGGATTACAGATTATGCAGAAGAACTGCTGGACTTTAGCGGAGTCATAGACTGGCCGGAAAAAGTGATGACCATGCAAAAGAACTGGATCGGCAAGAGCACGGGCACCCGTATAGAATTCCCCATGCAAGACGGAACCGAGAGCATTGCAGTCTTTACTACCCGCCCCGACACTATCTACGGCGTCACCTTTATGGCAGTACCGCCGGAGCATCCTCTGGTGCAAAAGTGGCTGACGGATGACCCCTCCAATACGGAACTGCATGATTTTTGCCAACGCGTAATCAATGAAGACAAAATCCTGCGTACCGCCGAGGATAAACCCAAAGAAGGTATTTTTAGCGGACACAATTGCATCAATCCCCTGAACGGAGATATGGTGCAAATCTGGGTGACAAACTACGTACTGATGGACTATGGCACCGGTGCCGTGATGGCAGTTCCCGCTCATGATCAACGCGACTATGATTTTGCACAGAAATACAATATCCCGCTCAAACTGGTGATCCAAAACCCAGAGCAAAACTTGAGCTTGGATACCATGCAAGCAGCCTATACTGAGGCCGGTATTATGACCAATTCTGCCCAATTTGACGGACGTGACAGTGTCGAGAGTAAGACCGCCATCAGTGAATGGATCGAAGCGAACAACTGGGGCAAGCGCACTCACACCTATCGCATTCGAGATTGGGGTATTTCCCGCCAACGTTACTGGGGAAATCCGATCCCGATCATCCACTGCCCGGATTGCGGTGTCGTATTGGTTCCGGACGAAGATTTGCCGGTATTGCTGCCCGACAATGTGCAAGTAGGCAAAACCACCAGTAATCCCCTGCTATCGGTTCCGGAATGGCTGAATGTCCCCTGTCCGCAGTGTGGAAAAGCCGCCCGCCGTGAGACCGACACCATGGATACCTTTGTCGATAGCTCCTGGTATTTTGCCCGTTATGCAGATCCCAAAAATGAAAAGCTACCCTTCTCTCCGGAAAATGCCGAATATTGGCTGCCGGTGGATCAATATATCGGCGGGGTCGAGCATGCTGTGATGCACTTGCTCTATGCCCGCTTTATCCACAAGTTTATGCGCGACCTCGGTTGGGTGAAGAGTGACGAGCCTTTTGCCCGTCTTTTGACCCAGGGCATGGTGCTCAAAGATGGTGCCAAGATGTCCAAGTCCAAAGGCAACGTGGTTGACCCCCAATACATTATAGACCGCTTTGGTGCCGATACTTTGCGCGTCTTCCTGCTCTTTGCCTCACCTCCCGAAAAGGATGTGGAATGGAACGACGATGCCGTGATGGGAGCCTTCCGCTTCCTGAACCGGATTTGGCGTCTGATCGAGACCAATATCGATGCCATCCGCCAGGGCTTGGAATATACGGCAGAGCCATCCGAACTCAGCCCAGAGTTCCGTGAACTGCTTTACAGCTCGCATATCACCGTGAAGAAATGGCTCGAAGATAGTCTGCACAGAATGCAATACAATACTGCCATTGCCGTGACTATGGAACATCTCAACAAATGTACCAGTATCAAGGACACCACCCAACTCAGCAATGCAGAGCTTGCAGTATATGCCGAAGCCTGTGGGATTATCCCCCAGTTGCTCTACCCATTTGCTCCGCATATCGCCGAAGAGCTGTGGGAGATGATTGGTTGTACAGAGATGCTTCATGAATGCGGCCTTCCCGGCTATGACGAGAAGTATTTGCAAAAAGACAGCATCACCTACGTGATCCAGGTCAATGGTAAAGTACGCGGTAAGATGGATGTAGCAGCGGATGCCACGGAAGATACCTTGCGCAGCACAGCCCTATCCATCGATAACGTGATAAAAGCTCTGGAAGGACTCACCGTCCGCAAAGTGATCATCATCCCGCAGAAGATGATCAGCATTGCAGCCAGTAAATAAATCTATTTGAGCAACAGCATCTTGCGGGTTTGAACTATCCGGTCACCCTCGACCCGATAGTAATAGATACCGGAAGATGCTGTTGTTCCCTTTTCATCCAGGGCATCCCACAGGATATCACAATCTCCATTGCTATTGCATTTGGCATCAAAGCTTCGTACCAGCTGCCCCCGCACGTTGTAAACCCCTATCCTGATACTGCTCTGGGCTGCAGATTTGACAGAGATTCTGGTATAATCCCGGAAGGGATTGGGGCTATTGGACACGCTGAGGGGCGTTACTGCGATCAGATCGTCCTCCACCGGAGATGTGAGCTCGGTATTGTAGCGGATCATGACATCATAGTATCCGGCATTATAGATGATGCGCAGGGGTGTTTCGTAGATTTGCCGAGTTTTCACGGTCGGTAAATCTACCATCACATTGATAAACATACTCTGTCCGGGAGTTAGCACACATGGCAATACTGACGGATTTGTGAGTACAAACAATTGAGAAGCCGGTAAAACCCACTGGTTCGATGTTCCCTCTATAGTAATATTCTCTCCGGTGATATTGACCACTTCGATGCTCTGGATGTGCATCTCTTCCCAAGTCAGGAAGTTCAGCGTATCCGGAAACACCATCACATATTCCCGGGGGTGAATATCGACGATGGCACCTTCCAAAACTGTCATTCCATAGGGAAACTGTTCAGGTAACTGATACCAGCCATTGCTTGATCCTCCCCAGCCAAAATTGAGGTGAAACAGCCCATCAGTATTGTATCCATCTACTACGACGTTGTGCCCCATATCTTCGGCGGGAGTCATCACCGCCAGCAACACCGGTAGGGCATTCATCATGCTATCCGCCATGCGGTCATAGACGTCGGTATCGCTATTGTCCAATAGTTCCATGTCCTGAAAATTGAAGCGTTGAAATGCCGCAAAAGCCTGTCCCACTCCAAATGTACCGGAGCCGGTAGAGGTATAGACCTGTGTGGCTGCGACACCGCAGGCAAAGACGATGGCTGCTTTATCGGTGTTGGTGAGCGCTTGATCGGTCGCAAAATGCTGCGAAACAGCATCCAGATAGCTATTGAGCTCCGGAAATGTCGGAAAGCTCAGGGCTACCGCATCGTTATCGATCCAATAGTTCCGTCCACTGTAGTTATGATGATAATCATCGGCATCGGTTAAACGTGTATTGTTCAAAGTATGGTGATAGTTCACGATTTGTCCCATGGCAATAGACGGACAGCCTGCCACGCTACGGGCACCGGTCACCAAATCCATGGGGCACATTGCATTATATGGTGCATTTTGAGTCCAATTGGTTTTCAGCCATCCACCTGTAGGGGAATATCCCACGGGAGGCCATTGCTGATAATCCCGACCGGGTTGCGAGGATAGCAGATCTTCCCATTGGCTGCTGATCGCAGATCTTTGCTCCATGCTGTAGAGGGGAAGGTTTTGCCAGCGATAGCAAAGATCGGTACGGATCAATTCTGTCAGGATATCCTGTGATTCATCGCTTTTGTAGGGATTTTCCGTAGCATAAGCAATGACAGGGGTAAATTCATCCAATGCAGTCACGACTACATAAGCATCAGGATAGAAGCTAAAGATATATGCCAAAGTAGCATCCTGATTTATGATCCGTTCCATATTAATCGGAGTGTAATCGGTACTAGGAGCTACACGTTTCAATTGTGCGGATGCCACCTGCGCTGCAGTAGTCTCGGAGACCGGAGCGGCCATCAAGTGTAGTGCCAATATGCAAACAAATATTGTAACAAAGTGTTTCATAATTGCCTCCTTGCAAGCTGACAATGAATCCTTGCCATCTTATGTAGTAGATGCAATATTCCTTCCATTTCGAATAGAATCAATACAACGATCTGCCATTCTGTTTTGAGAATTTGTCAATGGACTTTACCTTGGAGAGTTGATACTATATGATATGAAAGTGCGCATTTAGATGGTAAACATGGGTTGAAGCGCAGCCAAGCTGTTAAATTTGCATACCTTTAAACCTCGGAGAGGTGATACTCTTGTAGCCTGAGGTGAAGCGCAGCGTAACCTCAGGAAAAGGCACCCTCGCCGGTAAGCCCTGGAAGGGCGACACTATCCAAACCATTCATTCCAAACACTTGAACCTCCTTCCTCCACCATGTACTTCTGCATTTCTTCTGCAAATGTCACCCGATGATGATGTTCCTTCTGCGCCATAATGTACTTTTGAATGGCTGGGATATTGGTCTTGCTAACGCTAAATGCTGCATATCCCGTTTGCCACGCCATGTTTGCATTTTTATCTTTGAACCATTTGCTGGAATTGGCCTTGATAACACGGACGAATTCTGGTACCGTCATGGATTTGGGAAGATTGCATAAAATGTGGATGTGATCATCGGTGCCGTTGATGGAAATGGGGATACCGTCCAATTGGTGGATAATCCCATGAATATAGGAAAACACATCATCCGTCAAGTACCTAAAGCGATCCTTCGTGCCGAAAATAATGTGCACAGTGATGGAGCAATATGAGGTTGCCATCATTGCCTCCCAGTGTCGCCCCTCCAGGGCTTAATTTACTTTGTTACTGTTCCTGAGGTTTCGCTGCGCTTCACCTCAGGCTATAAGAGTATCACCTCTCCGAGGTTTATCGGCACGCGCATCCAATAGGTTTCGCTGCATCACTAATCTGATTCATGCCATATAAATACACCACTTTTTAACAGCCTGTACCGCTCCGCGGTTTAGAGGCTTGCGAGTTATGCTGCTATTTCAGCATCAATACCTTACGCGCAGAAACGTGATCCGGCGTACTCAGCTTGATAAAATAAATCCCGGAGGCTTGCACCTCTCCATTTTCAGCTTTGCCATCCCAAACGCACTCGTAAGTCCCTTTGGCGTAGAATTGATTTCCCAATCTGCGCAAATTCTCACCGCGCAGGTTATAAATCTCGATGCGAACTGTACTCGGTTTTGCTATGGTAAAGTCTATGGTCGTTGTGGGATTGAAAGGATTGGGATACACACGTTGCAGGGACGTACCGAATGCCACGGGAGGGGGAGGAGTGTTGGGGGATGTCTCCAAATAGATGGATATGGGGCCATGCACTGTATAGGTACCGGCAAGATCCACACACTTTAGCCAATAGAACAGAAGTCCGCTCTCCGGATTATTCTGATCGATAAAAGAATAGCTTGTTTGTGTAGAAGTGTTTGTGCCGGCAATCAGAGGACTGACTACTGAGGCAGTCGCATCATTTGCGGAAGTATTACGCAGCACATAATAGCCCGAAACATTTGTTTCACTTTGGGTGACCCAATTGATCTGAACGGTGTTGAGCGGTGTAACGATCGCAGTTAATGATGAAAGCTCGACCGGAAGGGTCTCGCCGCCGGTGGTGAAAGTAAATCCTATCATGTGGGGTGTGCTGTTCTTTCTCTGGACCGAATACCAGATGTAAAAGTTATTGGAATTGCCACTGGTCGGCAAAATACTGGCACGATACAGGATGCGATCCCAATAAGAGAAGGGATCACGACGAGTCAGTACCGGCTGGGAGCCAAAGGTCCAGGTGATGCCGTCAGCGGAATACCCCAGATACAAATCGCCGCCGGAAGAAACTCCGTAGGGACCTACGGTATTGATCATCCAGTAATATCCATTGTGATAGATCACATTCAGATGCCACGTTTCCGTAGTGGGAACAGACGTGGCGTTATAAGTAAATGGTGTAATAGTGGTGACGACAACCGCAGCAACCTGGAGCCCGGATAAGGATGATGCCTGGCGATACTCCACCACACGGGGAGCCGTTACGCCGGACGCAGGTTTGCGTACCGACCACATGCGATACATGCCGCCTTGATAAACAATAGCAGGAGAAATGAGGCCACCGGTATTGGTAGTAGTGAGATTCATGATTTCTACTTTGGGCGACCAGTTGATCCCATCCGTGGTATATCTGTAATACATCACTTCCTGGGTATAGCTTGCCACCCGTCGCCAGATGCAATACAGAGTATCCTTGTCCGCAGAGAGGATCAGTTCCGTATCAGAGTTATACACGGAAGCCGAGGAGGCAAAGGAATCTATGGGGTTTGTGCCGCCTGGAGGTTCAATCCAGTTTTCCCGATCGTTAGAGACAGCAATGCAGGGATTTTCATGAACTGCATCCACATCCGGAAAGGGAGTATATGCCATCCAATATTGGTATCCGTTCCAGCCGGTGGGCTCGAAAATCACGTCCGGATGCACTACTTCTTTTTGACCGGCAGCATTGAGTATATAGGAAGGTATGTCCAGTGGAGCCTCAGCATTGTCGGCAGCATAGGCACTGATGTTTATCTGGGCAATGAGCTGACTCGTTAGCATTAACAACAATATCACAAATAAGTAGAGCGCTGTTTTCATAATAATCCTTCTCCTAAAGCTTTGATGCTCTCCCGGGTGATCTTCGGAAGTACTTTCCCAATTACACTTAAGTACTGATAACTGTCAAGATCTATCGACACCTATAGTATAGTGTAAATCAGTTGTAATCGCCAATAAATTGGTTTTCAGCTTCAAAGATCTTCCATTTTCTCGGGATACAATCAGCCTTGCTCGATTCCCTCGTGATCCCCTCGTGAAGCCCTCGTGATTCCCTTGTCGGACTTGGGATTTACGAGGGAAGTGCCACGCCGGCACCTGAGATTGGAAAGATGTGAATCCGCTCAATGGTACACGCCTCGTGGCTGACTTGGCTTTTTGCGGAGGATTGGCATCCTCCGGCTACGCGGCTCGCTCTACAACCCGGAGACCAATGGGCAGATACGAAGATCTGCCATCCGGCAAAAAATCCTTGACTCTGGATGAACCTCGACTATGCATGAGATCGGATGTAGAATCGTACTGCAGAGCAAGCGATGCTCACGGATTGCAAAGTCCACAGCCAGATCAGAAGGAGCACACGATGAAATTTTGGCAAATCTTTAGTCCCGGCACCAAGCCCATCATTGGGATGGTGCATGTTCAGGCCTTACCCGGCACCCCGAATCATCATCTCTCCACCAAAGAGATTGTCCGTCTGGCGGTAGAAGAAGCCAAAGTCTATGAACAAGCGGGTTTAGATGCGATCATGCTGGAAAACATGCACGATCTGCCCTATCTGAATCGTGTCGTGGGGCCAGAGATCACTTCCACGCTCACTGCCGTTGCCTGCGCCGTTCGGGACGCTGTGACAGTACCATTGGGTATACAGGTCCTGGCAGCCGCCAATAAAGAAGCTCTGTCAATAGCCAAGGCAGCCGAGATTCAATTCATACGGGCAGAAGGCTTTGTCTTTGGCCATGTGGCAGACGAAGGCTATATCGACGCTTGTGCCGGTGAACTGTTGCGCTATCGCAAACAGATCGGTGCAGAGCATATTGCCATCCTCACAGATATCAAGAAAAAACACTCTGCACACGCCATTACTTCCGACGTCGGTATCGGTGAAACAGCCTCCGCTGCAGAATTCTTCCTCAGTGACGGACTCATCGTGACAGGCTCTGCCACCGGTAAAGCCGCCGCTCCCGCAGATCTGCAGGCAGTCCGCAAAGCATCGTCACTCCCCATCCTGATCGGATCCGGCATCACTCCGGAGAACATCCGTTCCTTTTGGGAGCTTGCAGATAGCTTCATCATCGGTTCTTATTTCAAAACCGATGGACTATGGTCAAATTCCCTGTCTCTGGAGCGAATCCTCAATGTCCTGAACGCCATCAGATAAATAGCTAGAGTTTTATCCAGAGAAATTGCCTTGCGCTTATAGCAAGTTAATCGTCATGAGGCCCTGAACCTGTTTTCGGGATAAGCCCCGATCAAAGTTTTTGTTGCCATCATGACAGGAATAAAAAGACTGGTACGGAATAACCTAAAAAGATGTGGAGGTCGCTATGATTCAGATGTTCAAAAGCACAGGACAGCGATTTGCTCCGGCACTAAACTTGGATGAAACATTTTGGCTTCATCTGGAAAACCCAGACACAGACGAGATCAACAGCGTTGTAAAACAATATGATCTTCCGGAAGATTTTATCACAGACTTACAGGACGTAGACGAAAACGCACGTCTGGAATACGATGAAGGCGCAATGCTGATCATCGTGCGAGTACCGGTGTTTTATAAACATCGCTCTGCCACGGTTCCCTTTGCCACGGCACCTTTGGGGATCATCGTGATCCCGGATAAAGTGATCACCGTTTCTTTTTATGACAATGAAGTTTTGACCCAGTATCTGGATGGTAAAAACCGTCCCTTCCGGATCACGCAGCAGAGTTTTGTCTTGCATCTCAATCTGCGCACTTCGATCTATTACCTGAAGTTTCTGAAGGAAATAGACCGCCGTACCGCAAATATAGAAAATGAGCTACACCAGTCCATGCGGAACAAGGAATTGATCCGCCTCCTGCGCATGGAAAAGTCCCTGGTGTTTTTTACCACATCCCTCAAGTCGAACGAAATTATCCTGGAACGGATGCAGAGATCGCGTTGGATGCAGCAGGATTCCGAAGCGGAAGACTTGATTGAAGACGTAATTATCGAGAACAAACAGGCGATCGAAATGGCAAATATCCACAGCAGTATCCTGAGTGGAATGATGGATGCCTTTGCTTCGATCATCTCCAATAACCTCAACGTTGTGATGAAGTTCTTGACATCAATTACGATCATTATAGCTTTGCCGACATTGATTGCAAGCATCTATGGAATGAACGTGAGATTGCCGTTTCAAAACAACCCATACGCATTCCTGATCGTGATGGGCTTTGCCATTGTGATGTCGATTACACTAGTCTTTGTGTTTATCCGCAAGAAATATTTTTGATAAGAGAGGAAACAACCTTGTATAAATTAAGCGTAACCGAAACATTCTCTGCTGCCCACAAGCTTTGTGGCTATCAGGGAGCTTGCCAAAACCTGCATGGCCACAACTGGAAAGTGCGGATCGGACTGATCTGCGAGACCTTGGACGAGATCGGTATGGCGATGGACTTTGGCATCATCAAAAAGTACCTGAATGCTATCTTGAACGAACTCGATCATCAATATCTGAATGAGATTCCTCCCTTTGACCAGATCAATCCTACCTCTGAACATCTGGCAAAATACGTCTATGAACGGATGCAAAGTCAATTGGGCAGTGATACTTGTCGCGTCTATGAAGTGGAAATATGTGAATCGGAGAGATCCTCGGTGGTATATGCTATATGAGAATAGTCGAGTCTTTTTTTGTTAAAAGTGCCGTAGAACCGGCAGACTACCCCGCCTCTGCATATCCCGAATTTGCCTTTGCCGGCAGATCAAACGTTGGTAAATCCACCCTCATCAATCTTCTTACAGGACGTAAGAGCCTCGCCAAGACCAGCGGTACTCCCGGTAAAACACGCCTTCTAAACTTTTTCCTGATCCGTTGGAAACACGATGCCAATGACGAAACCGGCTTTATGCAATTCACAGATTTTCCCGGCTATGGCTTTGCCGAAATAGGTCTTGCCGAGCAGGAAAAGTGGCGTAAAATGATCAATAAATATCTGGAGCAGAGACCTCAGTTACGAGGCATCCTGGTCCTGGTCGATATTCGTCATCCTGCGGATAAGAAAGACATCCTGATGCTGGAGATGCTGCGTTTGCGCCAGATCGAGCATTGCGTGATTGCCACCAAAGCAGACAAAGTCCCCAAAGCCAAGATTGTGGCTCAGATCAATCAGTTACGCAAAGGGCTGAATTGTGGCGATATCCCGATCTATCCCGTCTCTGCTTTGAACAACGTGGGGATGGAACAGCTGATGGACTGGACTTATAAATTTATGATCATTTGAGGTCAACACGGATAAATACGATGTAATTGTAGTCGGAGCCGGTCATGCGGGTGTAGAAGCCGGACTGGCAGCAGCCCGTATGGGTGCCAAAACCGCTATCTTTGTGATCAAGTTGGAATCCATCGGAAGAATGTCCTGCAATCCCTCCGTGGGTGGACCCGCGAAGGGGCATTTGGCTCGTGAGATCGATGCCCTGGGCGGAGAAATCGGCTATGTGGCAGATCTGACAGGAATCCACTACCGCATGCTGAATATGAAAAAGGGTCCTGCCGTGTGGGCACCCCGTGCTCAAAACGACCGTCAACTCTATGCTCAAATCATGCGTGAACATCTGGAACAACAAGACAATTTGCACATTATCGAATCCACAGTCAGCGATATTCTGGTGGAGAATGCTGCCGTATGTGGCATCCGCACCCAGATCGGCAAGGAATATTATGCCCCCAAAGTAATCATCGCCTCCGGTACTTTCTTGCGTGGCAGAATCCACGTGGGCAATATCACCGTGGCAGGGGGACGTAGCGGAGAACCATCCGCAGATCAGTTACCGGCTTCTTTGAAAGCTGCGGGATTTGTGCTGGGAAGATTCAAGACCGGAACTCCACCGCGGGTAGATCTGCGTAGTTTGGACTTTTCCCGCCTCGAAGAACAGGCAGGAGATCCCGAACCACAGGGGTTTTCCTATTATCGGGATGTGACTCTGGCAAATCGAGTCTCTTGCTATATCACCCATACCACTGCCGAAACACACTCCATCATCCAGAGCAATATCAAGCTTTCTGCCTTGTACAGCGGAATTATAGAGGGGATTGGCCCCCGTTACTGCCCCTCCATCGAGGATAAAATTGTCAAATTCCCGGATAAGCCCAATCATCATGTCTTTATCGAACCGGAAGGTTTGACTACGCATGAAGCCTATATCAATGGCATCTCTACCAGCCTCCCGCCCTGGGTTCAGGAAATGGTGGTGCACAGCATCCCGGGATTGGAGCAAGCCAAGTTTATGCGCTATGCCTATGCCATCGAATACGACTACGTAGATCCCACCGAGATCCAGTTGAGCCTGGAGACCAAAAAGATCCGGGGATTATATCTGGCAGGGCAAATCAATGGCACTTCCGGCTATGAAGAAGCTGCCGGACAGGGGCTGATGGCCGGGATCAACGCAGTGCTGTCTCTGGACAACCAGGATCCCTTGATCCTGACGCGCAGTGAAGCCTACTTGGGTGTATTGATCGACGATCTGGTGACCTGCGGGACCAATGAACCATATCGCATGTTTACCTCCCGCGCCGAATACAGACTCCAACTCCGCCAGGATAATGCCGATGAGCGCTTGATGCCGATCGGGCATAAACTGGGGCTGGTATCCGAAACCCGTTGGCAACAGTTTTGCTCTATGAAAGCGATCAAAGAGCGTGAAACCATGCGCCTCTGGAGCGAGAATTGTGACAAACACACAGACCTGCGTGAGCCCGTGAAATATGCCGCACTGCTGAAACGACCCGAACTCACTTTTACAGATTTGAAACGATATGGGTTCGTGGCACCTCCGGATCTGAGCAGCGATATCGAACGCAGAATCGAGATCGAGATCAAATATGAGGGGTATTTGAAACGCCAAGACGAGGAACTCACGAAGTTTCGTGCTGCTGAGACTCTCTTGATCCCACCGGATATAGACTTTATGAAGATAGAATCAATTGCTTGGGAAGCTCGGGAAAAGCTGCAACGCATCCGCCCCGAGAACGTAGGACAAGCCATGCGTATCCCCGGAGTAAACTATACAGATACTTCCGCCTTGATGGTATGGCTCAAGAAAAACCATCTGCTCCGCAAAGGCTAAACGCATGCACAGGCTTGGATATTTCACCGTCCTAATCCTGATGTTGTTGTCCAGCTTTGGCTGTTCGCAAAACCATGTGTCACCGCTTGTGATCACCCACGAGCAACGCCAGTATGTCCCCTTCCCTGCTCCGGCATGGCTGTGGGATCTCCCGGATGGAGATAATGCCATCGGGATAGCCTGGGACGACAAGATGTGGTCCGCAGAAGCGGAAGAGACCGCCCGGGAATTTGCCGCAGTATCGCTGTCTCGGAACAAGGGCTCCTTTGTGGTCAATAAATCGCTGATCATGTCTTTGGCTGAACAGCGGGAATATGACTGGAACAAGATAAAATTTGATCTGGTTGTGAGTGCAGATACCTCATACCTGTTTTATGCTGCCAAAGAGCTAAAACCCCTTGCCCGGCACAGGGTTCATGGCTATCTGATCTCTCTCTATGGCTTTGGAGATATTCAGGTCAATGAGAGCATGCAGCCCATGAGCGTAATGGACCAGCCAGACTGGTGCACCGGGGACATCTCTGTAGATGGCAACAACATCGTGGCTATCGGCTATTCTCATCAGGCAAATCTGATGGATGCCTGGTATTTAGCACAGGAAGCCGCCCTCCAAAAGATCGGTCAATATCGCCTGCAAAATGTACTCTCCGTGGTGCGAGCCACCGACGATGCCATCCAAAAGAGCATCGCCATCGAAACCGTAGTCCGTAATCAATCTACCCAGATAGATAAAGCTTTTATCATATATCTCAAGAATAACGAAACGCCCAGTTACAAAGTATTTCTCCGACTCAAGGCAGGTAAATAATGAGGATCATCGCTATGATACCGGCCCGCATGGGCTCTACCAGATTCCCTGGAAAGGCTCTGGCTCCACTCTGCGGAAAACCTATCATTCAACATGTCTATGAGGCAGCCACCCGCACCGCTCTGTTCGACGAAGTTCTGGTGGCCACGGACAGCAGCAGCATCATCGATGCCGTGAACAGTTTCGGGGGCAAAGCCGTGATGACATCCCAGAGCCACCAAAGCGGCAGTGATCGAATCGCAGAAGCCATCACAGGCTATCCTGCCGATGTCATCGTCAATATCCAAGGTGATGAACCGCTGATCGACAAACACTCACTTCAGCAGATAGTATCCGCCTTCGATGATGATACCGTTGAGGTTGCTTCCCTGTATACATCTATTGATGAGATTGAAATGCTGATTGATTCCAATATTGTGAAGGTCGTGCTGGACTCAGATTCCAATGCTATCTACTTTTCCCGTGCACCTATCCCCTACAATCGGGACAATATTCCCGGGGTGAACTATCATCGCCACATCGGAGTTTATGCCTATCGGCAGGAAACTCTTTTGCGTTTTGTAAACTTGCCTATGGGAGTGCTGGAACAGATCGAAAAGCTGGAGCAACTCCGCATGCTGGAACACGGAATCCGGATTCGCATGATCCCCACACTGTACCAGGGTATCGGGATTGATACTCCGCAAGATCTGCTCTTGGTGGAATCCATCTTGCAAGGAAAGCTATCATGAAAAGAATCATTATTGCCCTGAGCTGCCTGCTCTGCGTTCAAGCCGCCATAGCTATTCCGCTCCGTGTATTTTACACCAATGACACCCATGGCACCTATCTGCCCCGCACTTATAGTACGGCAAGCGGGAAAATCGACCTGGGTGGATATTCGGAACTTGATTTTATCCTAACCAGACAGAGGCAGGAAGTAACACGCTCCATCTATCTCGATGCCGGAGATGAACAGACCGGCAGCATCTTTAGCAGCCTGCCCCACAACGGTGCCATCGGTGGTGCCGTGAACGAAGTATTCAACCTCCTGCAGTTGGATGCCGCCTGCTATGGTAACCACGAATTTGACCAAAGCTTCAGCAATACCATGGCCCTCACCAAAATATCCAAGTACCCCTTTGTGAGTACCAATCTGAGGGATAAAAAGACGGGGAAGCCGACTCCCGGTGTACCATATACAATCATCAAGAGGGATTCCCTGCGGATCGGAGTATTGGGACTAACTTTGCTGGAACTGCCGGAGAAAGTAAAAGCTACCAACGTTCGTACAATCGATATCCTGCCCTATAAAGTGGCCATTGATAAATACCTCAAAGATCTGGATAAAGCCACGGATTTGATAGTCGTTTTGAGCCACATGGGCTCCACTGCTGATAGTATGTTAGCCCTCAGCCTCGACCATCGGATCGACATGATTATCGGCGGACATGACCACAGAATCTTGGAAGAGCCACTGGTCGTGAATAATATCCTGATCCTCCAGACCGGTGCCTACCTGCTCAATCTGGGGCAAATCGACCTTGATGTGGTCAATGATCGCATTGCACATTACAAAAATGCACTGATCCCCGTGAGCGTTAAGGAACCAATGCCCGCCACCGAAGTGTCACGCTTTGTGGATCGGATCAAAGGGCAGATCAACAGCGATCTGAACGTGGTGATCGGCACCATCCCGGAAGACTGGATCCCCAATAAATATCTGGAAACTGTGGTCTCCAGATGGCAGGTAGATGCCCTGCGCAAACAGTATGCCGAGATTTATCATCCCGATATTGCAATGATCAATTGCGGTGGAATCCGGCGCAGTATTGCCAAAGGCGATGTCACACTCAAAGACATGACCGAGATGCTGCCCTTCAACAATAAGATCACCCTCTTTTCCTGCAAAGGCTCCGATCTCATCACTTTTTACAAACGGAATGAAGAACACAAAGTTTCAAAGCCCTTCGACATCGTCCAGGCTACACCGATGGGCTGGACTACCAAAACTGAGCTCGAAACCGGACTTCCCGGGAACTTTAGCGTAGATGGCAGCAAACTGATTCCGGATAAGACCTATCGTATTGTCTCGCATGACTATTTGGCAGGACAGTGGGACAAATATCTGGGCTTTGAACCATTCGATGTTTATGATACCGGAGACCTGATCCTGGATGCTTTGGTCGATCAGATCAAAAAGCAATACGCCAAGTAATGAGCACTTGTATATTCAAAATTTGTCTGAAATGAGGCCACATATGCCAAAATACCTGATTCTGTTCATCCTGTTATTCACTCTGAGCACTGCATTGTTTGCTCTCTCAACCGAACTGCCTGCAGCATTGACTGCCTCCGGGAATCCCGAGCTTTTCAATAGCATCAGTGCCAAAGCAAAGGCAAATCTGAAGAATATGCCTGCTTCTTTGTCCAAACCATACAAGACTATGCTACGCAAGCATCCGGACATCTTGATGGCATTTCTGATCGCCTATGAATCCAATGCCGTGTTGGCAGAGGCAAATCCCCGAGATGTGCAGAGTAACTACAACCAAACTGTGCAGTTACTCCAACTCGATGGCATGAACTATTCCCCGGAGCTCTTTCTCTCCTACATAGCCAAGCAAACCGTGTCCGATGAGAGAATAACCCCGTATCGCGAACTGCTATTTGCGGAGGGACTTCAGCAAATCATGATCTCCAACCCCGTGATCCTGGATCGATACCGCGCCGTAAGTTTGTGGAGCGTGGAGAACCTGGTCTTTCAGCAAACATCCGGCAGAGACCAATCCCCTTACGACATTACACAGAAATCCATAGTGGGACGCTGTGAAGAAATGCAAATCCTCTTTGTAGCTGCCTGCAGAGTAGCAGGAATTCCGGCACGACCCGCATCGACACCCTACTGGGCACATATGGACAACAACCATGCCTGGGCAGAGGTCTTTATGGATGGAAAGTGGATTTATACCGGTGATATGGATGCTGCCTATTTCCCAAACCAGACTTGGTTCAGTGCCATGGTCGATAAGACTATTTTGATTTTGACAGAAGGCTCCATCCCAGCGGATGGCGAAGAAATTCTCTACCAAGACGATTCCGGGGCTGTAATAAATTCCACTCGTAACTATCTGGGGGAGCGAACCCGTACCCTGAACTTGAAGATCCGGGACGAGAAGGGGAACCCCGTGCCCGAGACCACTGTCTCCATCATGGTGTACAATTGGTCCAGCCTGCGGCCAATCCTGCGAGCTCAGACCGATCAAAACGGCGAGCTCTCACTGAGTGTGGGCAAGGGAGCATTTTATGTCCTGGCTTACAAGGATAGTCTGCGAACCTTGATCCCGATTTCTTCCGAAAGCACTAGCATTATCAACCGGGAAGCCACTCTGGGTACAGAGGATATGAAATCCACAATGCTGATGGAATATCCCGGCAATGCCTTTGATTGGCAGCAAGCCCCCGAAACCTGGAACGAGGGAGTTCGCCTCGCCAAATCCAAATGGCAGAGCAAAGTTAAAAGCTATACAGACAGAGCCTTGCCGCTGGCAATCTCTCCCTCCGACAGCCTCCTGGCAGAGCTGTGGATTGCATGCAAACACAATCAGGACGCCTTTGCCGACTTCCTCGAGCTGCACCAATCAGGTCCCGCAATCGCTTCCGACTTTGCATCGTATCTCCTGAGTGCAGATCCCAAGTTTCTCTGGCAAGCCAGGGCAGATCAATTTGAAGCCCTCTATCGCTTTTATCTGGAGCAGCATGATTTTATCCAAACTCTAAATGACCAGGCTCTGGAAGCGCTGTTGAGCCCCACCGTTCATTACGAAGAACTGCCGGAGCCCTTTTATTACAAAGGGAAGCCAAATCTCTATCCCCGTTATTTTATCTCCCCGGCAGCCTCTCCCGAGCAAAGATTGGAGCAGACCATTGCCATGCTCCTCAAACGATACAAGCTGGACGGCAAACGTGCTATGTCCGGGTTGTTACGTTTGGATTTGGCAGCCGCCAGCAAATATCTCTACCTCTATCAGCTCAAGATACTGGCATGTTCCGCCCTGCGTGCCAACGGCATCCCTGCAGACTTTAGCAGAGCTGCGGACCTCATCAACGTGTACATCGACGGCCAATGGAAGTATTATAGTATTACCAACAATAAGTATGCAGATCAATCTTCCACCACAGCCATTGATGCAAATCTCACAGCCATAATCCAGATAGTGGATTCCGACGGGATTCCGGTGGACATCCACCAGGTACAGCTTAGTTTTTATCGGGATGGCAGTTTTTATCCGGTGAACCAGCAGCCTGCATTTGTCGGAAATGGCAGATTTGAAGGTGAGTATCCCGCGGGAGAATATCTGGTGCAAGTCGGCTATAGGATTAGCGACAGCAAGACTTTTTATAGCATCGCACCCCTGACACTATCCGAAAATACTGCCACGAACACATGCCGGATCCGTATTGAAGGTTATGAACAGAACTGGGATAATGTTCCGGAAGAGCTAATGCCAATAGCAGCGGAATTGCAGAAACAGGGGTTAAAGATCGCAATCTTGGGTAGGTATCAGCAAGAGAATACTATGCGTCTCTATATCAAACTTGAGGCTACGGGAAAATCATTTGTCCTGGTAGATGCTCAAGCGGCTGAAACTATCAGTCCGGAGCATACCAATTATTTCATCGTCTCCCCGGAGTGGGCAAAGATAATCGCTCGGGATCCGGACAAACAGTACCGCAACTATACGCTGTATCTGTCTGAAGATGGTACATGGAAAATCTACGAAGGACTTTGGGAGAGTTTACCCAAATAGCAAAACTAAATCACAAAAGATTCATTATCTCCTTTTGATCCAGCTCACAACGGAATAAACCACATTGCCGGCTATTACGATATAGACCAGAGAAAGCAACAAGCCGAGGGGCGTCACTATTATATGAAAATTGTGGCTACCATCGGGATTGACCATCCCCAGAAAACTCTCTATCAGATAGTAAGGCCATAAGAACAGATAGAAAATCTGTTTTGTGAAAATTATTAATGAAGCATTGCGGTACATAGGATCTATCAAAGTTCGTAAAGCGAACACGATAAAAATCAACGTCGATGCTGCAACCAAAGAAATAAGGCCAACAATCGCGAAGTTTCTCAACGATCCTATAACGTTATTCCATCGAAAGATAGTTTTACTTTTCAATCTTGTTACATTCCTTTAGTCAAAATTCGTCCTGAGTAAGTGTTACTGCCCCCACATTGTTCGTACATTCACATGCTTTAATATCGAGAATATTTTGTCAATGAAATTCATAGAAAAAAGGCGATCCGAAGATCGCCTTTGCACGAATATTGTTGAAAACCGGAGTCAACCGGGAATCAAGCTTTAGAGTTTGATCATATAGTCTGCCAGATCGGCAACGCGGCAGGAATAGCCCCATTCGTTGTCGTACCAGCTGAGGATTTTGACCATATTGCCTTTAACGGCAGTGGTCGGTGCATCAAAGATAGATGAATAGGGATTACCCACGATATCGATCGAGACAATTGGCTCGTCGCTATACATCAGATAGCCCTTCAGCTCTCCATCTGCAGCAGCTTTCATGGCAGCATTGATCTCGGCTTTGGTGGCTGCTTTTTCCAGGTTACAGGTGAGATCGACCAGGGAGCCGTCCGGAGTGGGAACGCGTACAGCCAGCCCATCGAGCTTGCCATTGAGTTCCGGAATCACCAGGCCGATTGCTTTGGCAGCACCGGTCGAGGTCGGGATCATACTCATAGCGGCAGCGCGGGCACGACGCAGGTCGGAGTGCGGGAAGTCCAGGATGCTCTGGTCGTTTGTATAGGAATGAATCGTGGTCATGAGGCCCTCGATAAGGCCAAAATTGTCGTTCAAGACCTTCGCCACTGGTGCCAGACAGTTAGTGGTACAAGATGCATTGGAAACCACTACATGCTCCGCTTTCAGTGTTTTGTGGTTTACACCCATCACGATGGTGGCATCGACAGCATCTTTGGCAGGAGCGGTCAGGATGACCTTCTTGGCTCCGGCTTTGATGTGTTTGGAAGCTTTTTCACGAGTAGTAAAGATACCTGTGGATTCAATCACGATCTCTACCTTGAGGTCTTTCCATGGTAAGGCTTCAGGATCTCTTTGAGCAAAGATTTTGATCACTTTGCCGTTGATGCTGAGGCTATCCTCGGTGTGGCTGATGTCGCCGGGATAGATCCCGTGCACACTGTCATATTTGAAGAGAAACGCCAGTGTCTTGGCATCTGTCAAATCGTTGATAGCCACAACGTTCATATTTGGGTAGTTGTTCAATATTGCTCTCAATACGAGGCGTCCTATCCGCCCAAAACCGTTAATTGCGATGTTTGTCATAATATTTATCCGTCCTTTATAATAGTATGCTGTTATTGGCGCTGCACGTCACATTGCAAAAGTCAACTATAGTCTTTTGCATCACTTCTTCGCCTTTAAAAAGCCATTTGCGGGGATCAAATTTGCCCTTATTGGGGATATAGTCCTCGGGATTCATGTCCGGAGGGCAGACAATGGAATATTTTTCTTTTTCCCAAAATGCCTGTATTGCCGTTGCCATATCCATCTGATACTGGGTGTCTTTATTAATTTTGACCACACCGTTGCGAATGGCAATGATTTGCTGTTGATCGGTCAAACCGGATGCTCCGTGCAACACTAAACCACGTTCGACTCCATGCTTGATCAGGAGATCGTCAATTTCTTTGATCAGGTCCAGATTCAGCACAATGTTGGCACCTTTGGAGACGCCATGATTGGTTCCCACGGAGGCAGCAAAGAGATCGACATTGGTCTTTTGCACAAATTCCAGTGCCTCTTCGGGCCTGGTATAAAGCTCGGTATCGGAGACAATTTCGTCTTCGGTACCCTTAATGTGTCCGATTTCACCTTCCACAATCACACCATGCTTGTGCGCGAGGGTCACTACTTCTTTGGTGACGCGGATGTTTTCGGCGAGTTCTTCCTTGGAAGCATCGATCATCACGGAGGAGACCAGCTTGTTTTCTACGCAATACACGATAAAATCAAAGTAATTTGGGGTGGCATGATCTATGTGCAAGCCTACTCCGCTTTTCTTGAACTGAGTGGCATAAGTTTTGATCATATTCGAGATAAATTCTGCTCCGGCATTCATATCTTGGGAGCTACCGGCAGCGTATTTGACAGCCCCGGAACTCATCTGCATCAAGCCATCGGAATTGACCGCGGCATAGCCCTGGATGATGGCACGAATCTGAGTATCAAAAACTACATTGGATGCGATAATCCCATAGCGTTGTTTCTTTGCCTTCAGGAAAACCTCTTTTAATTTGTCTCCATATATAAACATCGTTCCTCCATGTTATGGAAATTTAAACACTAAAGCTAAGTATAGCCATAAGGATTGGCACGTCAAGGAAAATCTTTGAACTTCTGGGAAATACCTAAGTGTATCAAAGGTCATGAGAGCCGGGAAATGATCACCGCACCATGTGGACAAAGAAGCCCGGAAGGGCGACATCCGATAGCGAGGGTTCGGAGTGCCGCAGGCACGAAGGCCCTCGATGGTTCCACATCCCTAATGAGCCCTTCATGGGCGACACACACGATATGTGCTATTTGTAGCATGAACTTCATCAAAACATGCTTTCATCACCGGCAACGAAACGGTTTCAGAGAGCTATTGACTTGCAAAGCAAACAACACACGTCATGAAGTCTGCTGCGCTGCAAAGCTCGATGACTGAATAGATACGGGTTTCAGCACCGTGAACTCCATACCGGAGTCCAGTACCTCCCATACTTAGTTGTGGCTATGATGTGGCTATGCGGCCCCATGATTCATAGGGCGGCATAGCCACATCATAGCCACAACTAAGTATGGGAGCAGTAGTTTTCGAGGAATTGTCAATCCTGGAGAAAATGTTGCCATTGGCATCCAAAGGGGCAGACCTATGTGTCTATCCAGCTGGAGAAAACGCACAGCAGGCTTCCAATTGCCATATTCACAGTCGGCTCGAATGTCTGCACACGTGGCGTGTGCAATTAAGAACAAGGGGAGACACACAAGTTGCATGGTTTCGGGCGACCCGCCGGTCGCCCCTACGACAATATTCCGTGTTAATCCGTTCCATCCGTAGAGTCTGTGTGACTATTCAATGAGTAAAATCACCCTCACCCTAGCCCACTTCACCCCAATCGCCAACAAGTTGACGCTTGGGGACCCCGACTCCCAAAATGGGAGAGGGAGTAATTCATGGCGTTATATGTCTAATTCGCAAACCTTTAAACCTCGGAGAGGTGATACTCTTATAGCCTGTGGTGGAGCGCAGCGGAACCTCAGGAAAGGCCAACCCAACACAGTTTTAGCCCTGGAGGGGCGACACTATCAATGAAACACTTATCTTGTATCTTTCTACCATTACTTTATATGAGTTTTTGAAAGCACTGAAATTACATTGACAATATTTGGAATAGTCAGTTTCATAGTGGTGAAACTTTGGGACATGAAGATATATTCGCTGTACTATTTATGTATCTACTTGTCTTGGGGATAATTATGTAATGATTTGAGGTGTTTATTTTTTGGTTTTATCTATGTACATTGAGCGTAATATGGGTAATCGGAGTGCGATGCTATGTCAGCCACTATAGCTAATCCTGTTCCATCGAGAGTGTTATCTGGGTCAATTTCACATAAATTTCAAGTGATAGGCTGTTCTGTGTGAACACCAAGTGATTTTGAAACCACAAAATCAGCAGTTATGTATAAATATCCATGCATATACCCCTGATCTGTCCATATCCCGATTTATTATGAAACCACAAAACTACAGTTTGGGAGGAACAATGCGAAACATCTTTGATAAAGATGATTACGAAGACGGCCAAGAGAACAGTCCCAGCGAAATAGAGGAGCTCAAGAACCTCATAGAAAGGATCCTCGCAATGGATGACGCGGATAGTGAACCAGATGCAGAGACGAAGGATTGGGAAGCAGAAATGGAGAAGAAAATCCAAGACGTGAAACAGGGCAAGATCAGAGTATTTGATTCCGATCCGGAGGATTTACTGAAATTTGTGCGTAAAGCAAGGCTCCAAGTACGGGTCGTGTCGTCAACACCGGCAAAACAGGGAAAGGGCAATAAGTAAACATGCGCAATCAAGCACTATATCGGCAATGGCAAATGCTACACTTGATCAATCAGAACCGTGCTACCGGGATTTCCAAAGGCGAGCTGGCTCTGTATTTCAAAGTATCCAAAAAAACCATCGCCAGGGATATCACCAATCTCTCGTCCTGTGGCTTTCCTATCTATGAAGATCAGGATGCCGATCGGGAGAATCAAGTGTTCTATTACTTCGTTCAGAGTTATAGGCTGCCGGATTATTCCCTGAACTATGAGGACATCCTAAATCTCTCTTTGGCATCCAAACTCTGGCAAGAATCGGGATTGGTGAGCTCCGAAAACATCAAGAATCTGCTGCGTAAGATAGATAGTAACCTGGATAAATCCATCTTAAAATTCTATCGTGATGTCCAAAAGGCACTGATCAGCGACAGTACCGGGATCGTGCCCAGTACAGAAGTGATGAACCAACAACTGAGCCAATTGCTCAAAGCCATTTTGAACTACAAAAAGGTGTCCTTCGATTATTACAGTGTGCAAAGCCAGAAACACAGTCACAAGGAAATCTCCCCACTGAGCATCAAGTACTTCAATCACAATTTCTATCTGGCTGGATATTACAAAAAGATCGATCAGGTGATTGTCTTTGCCGTCAATCGGATAGATGCCTTGGTGGTGTCGGATAGCCCTCAGGACGAGGTGGCATTTGATTCTGATCTCTATTTCAATAGCGGTTTTGGCATCTATACCGGAAAGGTCTTCCAGGTTCGCTTGCAGTTTTATCCCCCCACTTCAGACTATATTGCAGAACGCATCTGGCACCCGGAACAGAAGATTGAAAAACACCCGGATAATTCCATTTTCCTGGAGATGCCGGCTAACTCATTGAGTGAAATGAAGAAGCTTGTACTGAGCTATGGTGCACAGGTGAAAGTGCTTGAGCCGGGGGAATTGGTGGATATTATTCAAAGTGAAGCCAAGAGCATTCTAGAGGTTTATAGATGAAAGATTTGAAGCTTGGATTAGTACTCTCCGGAGGCGGAGCAAAAGGTGCTTATCAACTGGGAGTTTGGAAAGCCTTGGAAGAAAATGGCTTAGCAAAACATGTGGTAGCGGTATCGGGTAGCAGTGTAGGTGCTTTGAATGCTATTATGTTTGCCTTTCAGATTACCATGCTGCCGAGGATTTGTGGCTGAATCATGTTGATTATGACAAGTTCTACCAGTTTAAACAGATGCCCAATATGATGGCGTCCTAACAAGTATATTTTAACCTTAAATAGTATCATACAAGGAGTTAGACATGAAACCAATTTACAAGCAGCAAGCAGAGTTGATTGAACTATGCGATACTCTCGAACCCCTCAGCAAAGAATACCTCTCCAGTGGAGGGAGTTTATCCGATTGGCGTAAAGAAATCAATAGTTACAAGGCATTCATCCCTCTTATCGGTTGTTATAGTGCAGGGAAAAGCTCCTTACTCAATGCTTTGATTGATAGCAAACTATTCAAGGTAAAGATCGATCCTTGTACTGATATAGCTTTTGAGCTTTCTTGGGGAAAACAGGATACATTTATCCTTCAGGATGGGGATGATATCTATCCCGTCAGCATGCATGAGATTCAAACTGGATCATATTCAGCTAAACCAAATAGTATTATCAGCATCACATTGGACAATGAGCACCTCAAGGCCTATCCTCATCTGGCATTGGTGGATTTACCCGGTTTGCAGTCCGGAATTAATGCACATTCAATGGCGATTGATTCATACGTACGAAAAAGTGCAGCATATCTGATTGTGATTGATCCAGAAATCGGGCTCCGACGGGATTTGATAGAATTTCTGCTCGAACTCAGGGCATTCAAGGTGCCGGTGTATTGTTTGATCACAAAGTCCGAAAAGCTGCATGAGGATGGCTTGAATGATATTGTAAAAAAGACGGGTGAACAGATCGAAGCATCCTTTGGTAGAAAAGCGGACTATATAGCAACAGCTTCTGCCAAAAAGAAAGACCTGGAAAGCGTACACAAGCTTTTATCCCAACTGGAGAATAGATCCGGAGAGCTATTGTTCAATAGTTTCAATACCAAGCTCTATACTGTTGTCAGTAGTTTGGAAAAAGCTATAAATAGCAGGATAAATAACGAGGCTTTGAATGATGATGAATTGAAAGCCAAGGAAAAAGAGATTATTAAACAGAGTGCAGATGCCCTGAGGAAAGTATCGGATGCTTCAGAAAGACAGGGGAACACTATTCAAAACACTGGTACGCAACTGGTAATGCACATCCAACAGGCAATGGAAAGCAATATTTACACACTTGTGAGTACTGTGATTTCACATGGTGATCTTAATTCACAAGTAGGATATATATGTCGCAAAGCATTTTTAGAAGGCTACAGCCTCTATGTTCAGCCTATCCTCAAAGGTTATAGCTCCGAACTGGAAAGTTGTATAGGCAATATCCATGTCGAGAGTATCAGAAATGAAACCCAAGCGAATTCTCATTCCGAATTTGCAAACAATGCCTCAGAGCCAAATTTCTTTCAAAGAATGGTGTCAGATATTGTAAAGAGCATTCCCCTAATTGGCCCCATAATTGGCCCCATAATTGTAGGGGTAGTGAATTCGATCATAGACTTATTCAGAGATAAAAAAGGCTCTACTGGCAGCCAGGAAGAACAAAAACAGCAGATTGAGATGCAAATTCGGCAAGAAACCATTGCTAAAGTTGTAAACAGCATACAGGGACCAATTCAAGAAAAGTTGAATGCTGCCATTAATGACATGAATAGGGTTACAGAGGAAACAATCTACAACAATGAGGAGAGCACCAAAGAAGCGTTATGGGACATTCAAAAACAGAGGACGGAAAGTGCTGCTGCATTTGAAGCGCGAAAGCAAAAATGGCAAGGCGATCTCGAGATAGTGGTTAAATATTATGAATACCTATCTTGATTCTCATGAAGGGGCATTGGAACTCATAAGAATAGTATTGTCCACCAAAACCAAGGAAGTGCCTGGCAATCAGGATCGTGGCATCAATGATTTAAGGAAATTTGTTTATGCCAAGCTTCTTCCGCATCTCAACGAAGCCTCTCCTGAAAACAGTTCAGACTTGGTGGATGCGTTTCAAATGGAACTTGAAAGATTCGAAGCATTTGCCGCTTTCCCGGAGTTTGAATCCAAACATTTGATCGGCGTTGGAGGTGCGTTTAGCTCTGGTAAATCAATGCTGTTGAATACTTTGATGGGAGATAAAATTCTACCTACCAAAATCAACCCATCCACTGTAGTGCCAACATTTCTAATGCACTCCGTTCATGAAGAAGTGGGGGTGGTGAATAAATTCAATGTGCGATGCAAGCTTGATTTACAGGGAATCAAAGCTATCGGCTACGAATTTTCAGACAAGTATGAAATCGAATTGGGGTACTTGATTAACAAAGCCTTCGTTGCAATCCCAGCCATTCCATACAAGCATATCGCCCTTTTGGATACTCCGGGTTATAGTAAGCCGGATAGCAATCAATACTCGGATCGAACAGACGAAAAGGTAGCCCGAGAGCAATTGATAACTGCAGACTCTGTAATCTGGGTGATGGATATCGAGAATGGGACACTAAAGGAAAATGATATTAACTTCATTAGAACTCTCAGACTGGGTAGAAAACCGCTGCTGATGGTGTTATCCAAGGCTGAAAAACTAAACCATGAAGATGTGGAAAATGTCCAAAAGGAAGTAGCAAAATGCTTACAGGAAATGGGCTTCGAAGGCTTTAAGATAATCCCTTTTTCTGCCAAAAAAAGAGATCTATATCCCATCACTCCAATCTGTGAATGGCTGTCCAATAGAGACGTTAAAAAGGATATAAGCAGCTTTCCCAAAAACTTCAAACGCATCTTCAGCGAGTTTCGTCGCTATTATGAAAAAGAAAAAGACGAAGCAAGACGCCGTATAGACAGAAGTAAACAAACCGCTTTCGCCATTCTTGACATTGATAAAATCTCTTCAGAATGCATCAATGACATTGTGATGGAGGCAAAAAATGTCAAAACCAGTATTGAAGATCTTGAAAAAAAGCTAAGTAAGCTACAACGCGATTTCTTTGCCCTGCTCAAGAAAATAGGTGACAGTGTAGGTATCAAATTACCTGAACCAGATGAAGTTGATATGATTTCTGAAGATGCTGCCAACGCGCATGATCTATTCAAAGGGTATCTTGAAAAAAAAGATATCAAAGATTCCAGTATCAACGAGTATATCCTTGAAGGCTTAAGTGGGTTACATCAAAAGCCAGTAAAAACGAGCGGTCCCCTATCGAGTATCATCGAAACATCACCGGAAGTTCACACAAAGATATGGAAGGCCAAAGCACATCCTCTGGTCAGTACAACCGAATCGATAAGAGCGGATTATTTGACACTTCTGACAGTTTTGGCAAGACAAGACGGTGAAGTGAGAGCAGAAGAGGCGATGTTTCTGGGGAGTTTTGTTAAGTTTTTACGCATAGGCAATATCGATACCTATCATCGACGGGTTAACAAACTAAGTGCTGCGGATCTTGCCACTTGTTTAAAATCTATTCGACAAAGTGAATTATCAAGCCTACTCCTGCTTGATGCTATACTCCTTTGCCTTACTGATAAAGACATCTCAAAACAGGAGTCTATCATCATGGGCATGATGGCTGAAGCCCTCAATATTTCTAAAGAAACTGCAAATTGTGTTGTACAATTGGCACATGGCATTATCAAAAAAGATGAAAAGCAACTATTTGCATATCAAAAGACGATGATGCCAATCCCCATTGATGCAATACAAGCATTGTACATAGACAATTGGATAAATCCGGAAACCAGAGATGCAATGATTGCATCTCTGGCCCAGGCATTAGCTGCAAGGCCAGCGGTAAAAAGTGAAAAGAAAAAAAAGGCCACAAAAGAAAGCAAAGCTAAAATCAACAAGTTACGAGGAATTGAAAGCAGCTTCCCCGGACGAGAGGAATATGAGTTGGTGGAAGCTATAAAGCATGGGTTCGAAACCCAAGAACCAATATAGCATGATGTAAAAATACTGAAGACAATGGAGTTGTTATGAACAAGACAAACATCCCTGAAACAGTGGAGGCTATATATCGAGAGCTGTCCACGTATGCTACGAAGTTTCCAAATTGGCAAAAGGAATGTGAGAAGAACGCTACCGAATTCAGGCAACAGTATGAGAATACTATTGTAAAAAATCGCCACCTACGCCTTGCCATTATAGGACAAGTCAAAGCTGGAAAATCATCATTTTTAAACACATTCCTTTTCGAGGGAGAGGAAGTACTACCAAAGGCTGCCACTCCTAAAACCGCCAATCTCACCATTATCAGTCATTCGGAAGACGAGCGGATAGAAATCGAATTTTTCACTCTTGATGATTGGGAAACGCTCTGTCAATCTGCCAAAGAATATAAAGCTGAACAAGAGAAATATGAAGCAATGCAAAAAGATAATGCTAATGCGGTAAGGACGACAGTTAGTTCTTCATATAGCTCAGGATCTCCCAGTACTAAAGCCGCTTTTGAAATGGTTCAGGCTGCCGCGAAAAATGGCTTGGATGTCAATAGCTATTTAGGACACAAACCAAAGCGTTTGCCGTTCAATAATAACTCTACCATGCGTGACCAACTTGATGAATACGTTGGTGAAAGTGGTGAATACACTCCCATCACCAAAGCAGTGTGGCTTTACATCAATGATCCCAGACTTATTGATTTGGAAATTGTAGATACACCTGGTCTCAATGATCCTGTTCCGGCTCGTACTGAAAAGACCCGTGAAATGCTGAAGACAACTGATGTGGCTTTCTTCCTGAGCCAGACGGGAGGAGCTTTTTTCGACGAGACAGATGTATGCCTTTTGGTATCCCAATTGCCATCTGAGGGTGTAAACTATTTTGAACTGATCGGATCCAAGTTCGATTCTGTGCTTCAAAATTTTGATGCAGATGATGTGCACAGCTTAGAAGATGCTATCCATGAAGTTCATAGTACATATAATAAACTTGCAGAGACCTCATTAAATAAACATCTTGTTAACATTGAATTCATCAATCCGGAAATCAAGGAAAAGCTCTTGAATTGCTTACCCCCCATCTACGTTTCTGCCTTTATGCACAATTGGGCAATCAAAGCGCCAGAGCAATGGGACGAACCGGAAAAACACACTTATAAAATCATGGAAGGGCTTACACAAAACTGGAGTGACTTTACCTTGGATCACGATACTTTGAAACGCTTGGGAAATATGGACAGTGTTGTCCAGATTTTCAACAAAGTGAAGCAGGAAAAGTCGGAAATCTTAGAGCAGAAAGTAAAAGCTCTTGCCCCCTCTGCCGAGCAGAAAATACAATTGTTGATCGCGAAAATAGTCGAGAAATCCCTGGGTAGCATTAGCGTTTTGCAAAACAATGGCATTGCCGATCTGGAAAAACAGGAAAAACAACTACATGCACAGATCGATAACGTCAAAAGCGGTGTCTCGGAAGTGATAGGAAATATTATCAGCGAGTGTAGCAAACAAATGGTAGCAGTTAAAAAAGAACTGGGAGAGCGTACCTTAGATCTGTCCACCGTAGTAGAAAAAACCGGGACAAAAGTTAAGGAGTGTTCCAGGGAAGTCGCTCATAAAGAATCAGTGCTCATCTTTTTTGAGAAAACCGTTTATGAAACGCAATACTACGACAGAACCACATCCTATCGTTATGCTGCCAAAAACCACGCTATCGGCAATTTGAAGAAAGCGACTATAGGCGCAACACATGATATAGAGTATATGTTTCATAGATTGATAGAGGAACAAACCCTGAGGTTGAATCTCATAGATGTCATTCGCAAGAGTCTTGATGCAGTGGACGATTCGTACAATCTTGCCTTTTTTAAGCGAGTAATCCAAGAAGCAATCGAACAGATCGATATCCCAAGCGTCCACATCGATTCCACAAAATTTATAGAGAAACTGGCAAATAAATTCCCCAAACCTCAAGTAACGAATAGCGGAGTAGATAAGCTCAATCTTGCCCTGGGGGCTGCAATGCATGATCTGTATTTATACATCATCAGTATAGTCGAATCCGAAGGGGATAAATTTAAGACAAAGCTCCAGTCCATTAGAAATGAACTCGGCAAGAACCTGATTGATACGGCATTGGAAGATATTGATAAACTCAAAACGGCAATGCAAAACAAAGATGCTGAAATCAAAGCTTATCAAGCCTGCAGTGATGCCTGCGAAGAGCTATCCCGTAAGGTACATACAGCATTGGGATAATGTCTCTGAAGCCAGATATTTTATGAAGCCGGAGTAAATTCCGGCTTTTTTTGCCCCCTACCCCTAATCTGTCCAGCTCGTGGTTTATCATCACTTCATACATGAAAAACACAATACAAGTGAGGTAAATCATGAACACAAACGCATGTAGAATCAGTTACGAGGATACACATTCCTCCCGCATGAATGAATCTGGTGAGAAAGAATTCAGTGGCGTCACAGACCCACAGAATGCAGGTAAGGACCTAAACAACATTACCGATCTCATGAAAAAGCACTACCTTCGAGGTTTTGATACTCTCGAGATCGAAGTCAGCAAGGACTTTTTGGAACATTATCAGGAGCAATTTGAGCTGATCAAGAGCTATTGCCCCTACCATTTGGAGCTGAGCGTCGCAGGAGACACAGTGAGCTTGATCTCCCATTACAAGGAAGCCAAAGCCTATATTACTCCTCTGAAATGGAAAGTGAGTCAAGTGGATAAAGATGATGACGATTTGGATATGGGCGAGGTCATTACTCCTTTTTTGAAAGGAATCGAGAGCTTTATCAATAAGCTTGATAACTCCAAGGCGCTGCACAAAGAGAATCTGAAAGATGTACTGCTGGAAGGATATGAACAAGGTTTGGCGTTCCTAGAGGTTGAAATCACGACCGATGAATATGACAAACATGATGAATATCTGGAAGAGCTTGCCGAACAAATAGCTTATGTCGAAGCGCTTACCACCGAAGATCTCGATGAGACGACGCTTCTGTGCTATGAGTATGTTGCACCCGAAGATGCCTATAGCGAAGACGATATTCCGGATTACATCCAGTGGTTTAGCCTCCCGGAAACTTGTGAAGATACCGATCTGGACAAAGTCAATGGCCTCATTGACAGTGCCGAGCAAAACGAAGTGAAGGAATTGAGCATCAAAATCGATACCCGTCGTTATGAGAGAATCAAAAGAAAGCTGAAGTCCAGCAATGCGGATAGAAGTTGCAAGGTAATCTTCAACGCGCTTGATCACGAGGATCACACAGATCTAAAAGTTACATTGATCGAAGTTTAGATGATGTGAATCCTGCAGAGCAGGACGACGTTACTGCAGAAAGCGAACCCGTAGGGGCGAACGGCGGTTCGCCCGATCCAGATGTACCTAATTCCGTCGCATTGATTGCGGGCGACCCGCCGGTCGCCCCTACAACATGAATGTGATGATAGACCCTGAATGCGATGAATTGTTACGATCCCGAACTGATGATACGATCCCATTTGTGATGAATTATGTTGACAGATTATGTTTACCTTTTCATAATGATGCAATCAACGATATTGGAGAGTGAATGTCTGACAAGTTAAGAAGCTTCCATGAGTTTATGCCGGAAGATGTGTGGAAATGGAAGATAATCGAGCAACAGATAGACAATGTGCTGTCCTTGCACAATTATCAGGAAATCCGCCTGTCGGTCTTGCAGGATTATTCCGTTTTACACGATGGCATCACCGCCTTGATGGACGTCATTGAAGCCAGCCAGGTTACCAAACAAGTATTGAGCTTAACCGCTCCCGACGACAACGTGAGCCTGCTGTCTTTGCGCCCGGAAGGCACGATCAGCGTACTGCACCATACTGCCAAACGGTTTCAGGATGGGGACATCCACAGGTTTTACTACCACGGCCCGATGTTTCGTAAAGACAAAAATCATCAGCCTATGGAGTTCTATCAATTAGGTGTAGAGCTTTTGGGCAGTGACAGTATTTTGTCCGAAAATGAGATCATCAGTTTGGGTATGAGACTCATTCATCAGCTGGGTTTGCAAGATGCACGTCTGGAGATCAATAGTTACGGCTGTGAAGAATGCCGGGTAGATTTTTTCCGGGACATGCGGCAACACATCGATAACCACAAGGAAAACTTGTGTGCCCACTGCTATACTGAGCTCCTCAACAATCCTTTGGCGGATACCTGTTGCCAAGACGATGGCTGTAATGTAATCGCCCATCAGGGTCCCCAGATCCAGAACTATCTCTGTGAAAAGTGTAAAATCAATTTCCATAAAGTCAAGAAAATCCAGGCGAATCTGGCAAATGAGTACAAAGTCAACGATCATCTCTTCAAAAACTTCTCCTATTACAACGAAACTGTTTTTGACATCATTGCAGACCTCCGGGGAGTACCTACCGTGATCGGCGGTGGCGGTCGTTATGACTATCTATCCCAGATGATCACCGGCAAAAAGATCCCTGCCGTAGGTTTCTACATCAATCTCGATACCGTATTTGAGATCATGCACGAGCGGAATCTCTTCCGGGAGAACCTCACTCCCTTTGCAGTTTACATCTGCGCCCAAACCCAGGATATGGAGATCATGATGCTGCAAATAGCTCAGGAATTACATGAACAGAACATTATCACAATCCTGAGTGCGGATATTTTACCGACCGAGGTAGAGATCAAGACAGCTATACGAAAAGGCTGCAACGTGATGATCATCCTGCGGGAAGAAAACATCCGCGAGGGAAAAGTATTGATCCGCAATCTGGGAAAAGAACATCAGGATTATACCGCCCTCAATCAGATCATCAATGAAATCCTGATCGCACGAAAAGCAACAATTCAAGAAAAATAAGGAGATCACATGCAAGCGATTCACACACACAAAGCTCCCGGGGCCATCGGACCCTATTCACAAGCAGTTTTAAGCAACAATATGTTATTTATGTCCGGTCAATTGGGTATCGATCCTGTATCCGGCACAATGGCAGAGAGTTTTGTGGAACAGACAAACCTCGTCTTTGCAAATATCAAAGCTATCCTTGATGCCGCCGGTATGAGCTGTACAAACATCGTCAAAGTCTCTGTCTTCCTCAAAGACATGAACGATTTTGCCGCTTTAAACGAGATTTATGCCAAGCATTTCAGTACTCCCTATCCTGCCAGAGAAGCCGTACAAGTGGCTCGTTTACCCAAAGATGGCTTGGTAGAGATATCTGTAATCGCTGCCAAATAAAGCGATGAGTATCACGACTAAGACCGGGGACCAGGGGCAGACTTCGCTCTGGAGCGGGGAAAGAGTCTGGAAGGACGATATCCGCGTCGATGCCTACGGCACTTTGGACGAGCTTGATGCTCAGATCGGTGTTGCTAAACACTATATCAAACAGACAGATATTCTGGAGCTCTTGCTCGATCTGCAAAACAAGCTCTATCGAGTGATGGGACAGCTCGCGTCGCGGAGCAAAGAATACGTAGTTCCCATCTGTATATCCGATGCCGAAGCCCTGACCAATGTGATCCGCGAATATGAATCACGGCTCCACCTGACAGGCTTTGTGATCCCCGGCTCCACAATTCCATCGGCACATCTGGATGTTTGCAGGACCATTGCCAGGCGTGCGGAACGCCGGGTGATAGCTCTCTCGCGCACGGAAGAGCTGGCTCCTGCCCTCCTGGAATTTTGTAATCGCCTCTCAGATTTCTTTTTTATGATGGCACGCTGGGTAGAGCACCTGGACGGAGCCATCGTATACAAGACAAAGCCCGATATGATTGATTGTAAAGGAGATATATAATGTACAAAATAGTTTTGATCCGTCATGGCGAAAGCGTATGGAACAAAGAAAACCTCTTCACCGGCTGGACCGATGTAGATCTTTCCGAACGCGGTGTCACCGAAGCTCATACTGCGGGAAAACGCCTTAAAGAAGCAGGATTTGTCTTTGATGAAGCCTGGACATCCGTGCTCAAAAGAGCCATTCGCACGCTCTGGATTACTCTGGATGAGATGGATCTCATGTGGTTACCAGTGCAACGGGATTGGCGTTTGAACGAGCGGCATTATGGTGCTTTACAGGGGCTTAACAAGGCTGAAACTGCCGAGAAGTACGGCGAAGATCAGGTAAAAATCTGGCGACGTAGCTTTGACGTCCCGCCACCAGCATTGGACTTGGATGATCCTCGTTACCCCGGCAAAGATGCCCGCTACAAAGATTTGAGTCCGGATCAGTTACCGGTGGCAGAATCATTGGAACTCACCTGTGCCAGGACCATGCCTTTTTGGGACGAAATCATAGTCCCCCGCATCAAAGCCGGCAAAAACTTAATCATCGCTGCTCATGGCAACAGTCTGCGCGCCATCGTCAAATCCCTGAACAAAATCGGGGATGATGAAATTGTAGCGCTCAATATTCCCACGGGGATTCCACTGGTTTATGAATTTAACGAAGATCTCAGTGTAATCCGCAGTTACTACCTCGCCGATGCCGATGAAGTGGCAAAAGCCGAACAGGCAGTAGCAAACCAAGCAAAAGCAAAAAGCTAAAAAGTGCTTGACTGATCCAATATAAATCTGAACATAGCACAAAAGATAAAGGAGTCTCTCATGGCTATTAAAATTGACAAAGATACATGCATCGGCTGCGGCGCTTGCGTAGGTGTTTGCCCCGTAAGTGCACTTTCTATGGAAGCTGACAAAGCTGTATGTGACGACGACACTTGCATTGATTGCGGTGCTTGCGTTGCTACTTGCCCAGTCCAAGCTATTTCCGAATAAGTTACTTTACAAATTGAAATCATTAGAAGCTGTCCGGTGGACAGCTTTTTTTTTATTGACAGATTGGGGAACAATCTTCTTATTACACAAGATAAATATCTTGTAAGGATGTGAATTATGAAGCGTGTTCAAATCTTGATTGTTTTCTTATGTATCAGCTATTCATTTATCATGGCAGTTACCGTTAGCGGAGCTCAATCCGGCACATGGAGCGCGAACAACAATCCTTACCAGGTCGTCGGCGATGTCACAGTTCCAGCGGGTGAAATACTGAATATCCAGCCGGGAGTTCTGGTGGAAATCACCGGAGATTTTTATATTACTGCCGCCGGATCTATCATTGCTATTGGAACCGAGGCAGATAGCATCCGTTTTGTCAATCCCGGAGCTCCCTCCTTTACTTTCTGGAATGGGATACGCTTGGAAAGCACCACAGCTACCAGTATTTTCGGATATTGCTACATCGAAGATGCCGAATACGGGATCAATTCGATTGATTCCCCCTTTTCGGTAGTAAATAGCCATCTTTATCACAACACCAAGGGACTTCATACCTATGCGATCGGTAATCCCAATCCACCTACGGTGTATATCTCCGATTGCAGAATTGAATCCAATGGTGAGAATGGAATCCTGATCTCGCAGAACAGCAATACTCAGATACTGCAATGCCAAATTACGAATAATGGCCTCAGTTCTACCTATCGGGGAGCGATCCAGCTCTCCAACCAGTCCTCAAATGGCAGCAACGATCCCATCATTGCATACAATCACATCTATGCCAACAAATGGCAGGGGATCACGGCATGGGACGTAGTAGGTGCCAATGCCATCAATCCCACTATTCACCACAATCTGATCGAGGGTAACCTGACCGGCGTTTACCTGCTCAATGCCTCCGGCTATCTGTACGACAACGTGATCCGTAACAACTTCATTCCGGGAGACATGAATTCCGGAGCTGGCGTTATGGTGAGCGGTGCGACCTCGGAACCCTATTTTGAGCGTAACATTGTGACCGGTAACTTTACGGGATTTTATATCACCAATAATGCCAGACCCTGCCTGGGAAACATGAGTATCTATCATGCCTGGGCACAGGGTGAGAACGTAATCCGCAACAACATCGATGCCAATAACGTGTCTCACTCCGTGGTCTGTGCCACCTATTCCCAGAGCGCTAATATCATCTCTGCCGAAAACAATTATTGGGACTTCAATGATGCTGCGGGAATCGCCTCCTATATCACCGATCATTCGGACAGCGCAGCACTCCCCACTATCGACTTTGAACCATTTTTGACATATAGTAGCCCTATCACGATCAGCGGTAGCTACAGTTACACGGGAGTCCAAACCCTGGGGCAAGTGCGCATGGAACTGGTTTCTTTTGCGTCCGGAACTGTATTGGGCACATATCCAATCAATTCCAATCAATTCAGTTTTGAAGTCACATTAGCCGAAGACTTTTATCCGGTATTGGTTGCAGATATCCAAAACTCTGCTGCTAAGGTCTATGGTTGTAGCGGCGGGATCAATACTCCCACGCCCATCACTCCTGTTGCACAACTTGATTTGGGAACGATAGAAATGACCGATCTGCAGCCCTGGCTCTACGAAAAGATAGGCGCACCGACCCTGGAAGACATCCAGATCGTGTATCCCCTGCAAAGTGGCTTCTTTGTTTACAGTCCGTCGCAGATCAACTATCTGTATGAAGATACGGATTATGTCTATCTCAAACGCCACACTGCCATCACCGCTACCAATGAATACACCTATAACTTACCTCCCAATAGCATCTGGCAAAGGACATCTCTGGTGGGACTGCCGTTATTTTGGCAAAAAACAGAAGTGACGGACACGCTGGGGACGATCCGAGTTACAGATATAGATATGGATTATGTATGGCCTATTGAACAATACAATCGACTGCTTTCCCGGCAAAGACTTACCTCCGGACAGCAAGTATCTCAGACCTATTACGATGAGCATTACGCCACGGACAAATTCTATTATGAAGGGGATCATTTGCGCGCTCACTACGAGGTGGAAGAGCTCTTCATCGATACTCCCGATAATCTTATGACTCTTTCCGAGGGCAGCCAATGGCGTTATCATCCCATGGAAATCTTCCCCTATCCGCGTAATCTGTGCTTTAACACTTCCCTCTACTGGCAGCCTCCGGCAGTGTCAAACACGGTGTGGACGGGCTATCGGGTCTATTGGAACGTCTTTGAAGGCAGCACCGGTACAATCTACGAGATTCCTTTTGAGCAGACCAGTTTTGATATCCTCGGTTATAATTATCCCTATAACCGCTTTTATGTTACCGCCTTCAATGACCAATTTGAATCACCTGCCACCAATTACATCGAGTATTGGGTGGGTGCCAATGAGGACGAGTTGATGGCTCCTCCGGTGATCAAATATGGCCCCAATCCTTTTATGATCGGCAGGGATGAGCATTTGAACATCGATGTGAGCTACAGCAAAGCCGGCAAAACAGAGCTCCGGATCTACAATCTGAAGGGTCAATTGGTCAATAAAGCCATGTTTTCAGCCGCTAAAGACCTCAATTTCCGCTGGGATGGGCGCGATGCCCGATCCCGTAAATGCGCTGCCGGGATTTATTTTATTGAAATCAAACATGATAAATTTGCTACTATCCGTAAAAAGCTTATCTTGATGAAGTAGCAGTCAGAAATTCACTTCTGTATATAGGAGAATCATGAAACGTATCTTACTGGTTGATGATGATCAGCAATTTGTCGAAACGATGTCCGAACTGCTTCGATTAAAAGATTACGAAGTATTTACCTCATTTGATTGTGTCAATGCCATCGAAGTATTGGATACTAACGAGATTGATGTTTTGATCACAGACATAGTTATGCCCCAATATGATGGTCTGGAACTGATAATCACAGTTCGGGAGCAATTTCCGGCTGTCAAGATTATAGCCATCTCCGGTGGCGGCAAGATTGACAAGAAGACCTATTTATTGATGGCTACCGGATTGAGAGCGGATGCCGTGTTGGAAAAACCCTTCCTCTGCTCTGAACTGGACAATTTGATTCAAAGTTTGTATTAAATTTCGGCACTACTTCTGTCCACAGAAAGTGTGGACCTGCCGGAGCGGGCTCGCTTCAGTGTTAAATAGTGTTTCCAGTGTATACACGGGTGCTATCTTAGCTCGGATTGCTGATCTAAATGTTCCTTCGCATCTCAGAATAACCAATAGTAGAATTGTTAAGAGGGTTTATGTATCATCCCAATAAAAAGCACAGAGTCATCCTGGAAGAAATCGCCCATCAGGCGATGCTGGATTATGGTCTACTCCCGGAATTTACGGAAAATGTGATGCAAGAAGTAGAAAACCTCCAGCTCACAATAGATATGACAGGGGATACTATCCAGGACTTGAGACATCTTCCCTGGTGTTCGATCGATAATGATAGATCCCGGGACCTCGATCAGATCAGCTATGCCAAAGAGCTGCCGGATGGAAAAATCAGAGTGTTGGTAGCAATCTCTGAAGTGGGGGCATTGGTAAAGCAAAATAGTGCCATCGACAACCATGCAAAGCACAATACTACCTCGGTCTATACTCCCGCGGTGCTGTATTCGATGCTACCGGAAAGACTCTCGACTGAACTGACATCCTTGGTATTTGATCAGGCGAGACAGGCGGTAGTCTATACCCTGGACATCTCTCCCACAGGGATACTGGAGCACTGGGAAGTGGGCTTCGGACTGGTCTGTAATAAAGCTAAACTTTCATACAATGAAGTGGGTGACTGGCTGGAAGACAAGACGGCCTTGCCAAAGTCTATAGAGGCCGTCAAAGGTCTCGCACATAGTATTTCTCTGCAAGACAAAGTAGCACAGCACTTGCGGATAAACCGCCAAAAACACGGTGCTTTGAGCCTGGAAACAGCAGCCACCAGACCGGAGTTTGAAGGTGATGAACTGCTATCGATGGAACGCAAAGAAAAGAACCGCGCCAGAATCCTGATCGAAGATTTGATGATCTGTACCAATGGGGTCTGTGCCTTGTATTTGGAAGCAGCAGAGCGGCCTTCCTTCCGACGGGTGGTGCATACTCCCAAACGCTGGCCCAGGATAGTGGAGATCGCTGCAGAGCAGGGCATAACGCTGCCTGATGCTCCTGTATCCATAGCATTGGAACAATTCCTGAGTACTATGAAAGAACGTGATTCCGAGGGCTTTCTCGATTTGTCTTTGAGCATTATCAAGCTTCTGGGACCGGGGGAATATATGGTCGATCTTCCCGGTGAAGATATAGAGGGACATTTTGGCTTGGCAGTGCGAGATTACACGCATTCCACGGCTCCCAATCGCCGCTATCCGGACCTGATTACGCAGCGACTGGTGCAATCTGCGCTCTTGAAACTGCCTGCACCTTATACCGTGGAGGAACTGCGGGAACTGGCAATACACTGCAACAAAGCCGAAAGCTCTGCCAAAAAAGTGGAGCGGAGAGTGGATAAATCTGCCACGGCTATGCTGTTGGAAAACAAGATCGGTAATGAATATGACGGAATCATCACCGGAGCAGCTACCAAAGGAACCTGGGTACGCCTTTTTCACCCTTCTTGTGAAGGCAGACTTGTTGAGAGTAAATCTCCTGTAGATGTGGGACAACGAGTCAAGGTCAAACTATTGGCTACTGATGTTAACCAAGGATTCCTCGATTTTGCCTTGATTGAATAGTATGCCTATAAACAAGAGGTGGTTTAAACTATCCCTGACTGTTCTAAAGCTGGCAGTTTCTGCCGGTATTTTGTATTTTATCTTTAGCCGCTTTGAGATCTCCGTCGTCTTGCACAATATTTTATCACTACCGCTATATGTAGTGCTCCTGATGGTGATCACCACAGTTTATAAGCATTACACCCAGTATATCGTCTGGAAAAACTCTTTGCAATTCAATCCCGGATTCCTGCATACGTGGAAACAGGTATTTGTGTCATACATGATCGGGATCCCGCTACGTTACTTGATCCCCGGCGGATCGGCATCCTACGGAAAGATGCTCTATATCCAAAACACCAGCAAGGTTGCATCGGCAGTTGCCGTCACCTCCGAGAAGTTTTTTATGACGTGGATGTCGTGGTTGATGGGTGCAATTGCAGTTCTTTTTCTGTACCCCACACTTGCTGTCGGCATCAGAATTACGCTCTGTGTTGTGACGGTGTCCATACCCATTCTGATGTATTTCGTATTGGGAGTGTTCAGCCAGACCCGTGATCTGCAACCAAATTATGCCCGCAAAGCTCCGAAACTAGCGCTCATTCAGTTCTCATACGTATGTACAACCCTGTTTCAGATGTGGATGATTTTCAATCTGTACCACCCCATTTCTTTCTGGAGCAGTAGCGTACATTTTTCGATGGTGACTCTGGTGAGCACAATCCCGATCACATTATTTGGTTTGGGGGTGAGAGAATCGCTGGCTATGTACTTTTTCCACCCTCTGGGCTTTGGAGCAGAGCAAGCAGTAGCCGCAACCTTGACACTGTTTGTATTTCATGATATGATTCCGGCACTGATCGGGACGGTCATCTGGCTCAAAGTGCCAAAAACAGCATCCTCTTGAGCAGTTCAAACACTATTGCAATCGAGATGAATCCTTGACGGAAGAGATCTTGAACCTACAGGTAAATGTGGTCCCTTGACCTAGGATACTGGAAACGCTAATATCCCCACCCATCATTTTGATCAATCGAGATGTTATCACTAAGCCCAACCCTGATCCCTTGGACTTATCTTCGATGCTCCCGGCTTGGAAAAACGGCTCAAAGATGCGCTCTACCTGCTCGGGAGTCATCCCGATACCGGTGTCCGAAACTTCTAGGCAGAGCGTCGATTCATCTACTAAATCAAGGCTGAGCTTGATTTTCCCACTTCCGGTGAACTTGATGGCATTGCCAATCAGATTTACCATTATCTGCTTGATCCGCACTTCATCTGCGATGATGATATCCGGAATCAAGGGATCGATACTTACATCGAGACCTAAGCTCTTTTCCCGGATTTGAAACTGAACTATTTGCTGAACTGCGAATACGGTGCCACGAATATTGGTAGCGGTTTTGTGGATCGTAAACTTTCCTGCCTCGATGCGCGAGATATCCAAGACATCACCGATCAGGCTTTGCAGCTGACTGCCTGAGGACTTCATAGCATCTACATAGTCTTTTTGTTCTGCATCGAGCTTGGTCCTGCGCATGAGATTGACCATACCCAGGATGCCATTTAACGGAGTACGAATTTCATGACTGATCGAACTCAGGAATGAACTCTTGGCATCGGTTGCAAATCGCAACGCCTTTTCGATATTTGAACGTTCGACGGCTGCACCAATGCTGTCGGCAAGAGCACTAAAGGAATTGAATGTCGCTTCTTTATTCAGAACAGCTTCCAAATCTCGGGATACAGTGGAGAGAAATCCCCAAAGCTGCCCTTTCATGATGATCGGAAATATGGTAAAATTGCGATCGATGTATACTTCGACGATATTGAGAAACTCGCGAGGGAGCTGATCTGTCTTAGCACTGACAACGATGCCACGCTCCAGCTTGTTTTCCCAGTCTTCAATTACATGATGAGGACTGTCTTCACTATCGGCTGTTTTGATGTTCAAAGTGATTTGATGCTTCTTCCAAGATGCTATTACTTGCCAATCCGCTCCGATTTTCTGGACTACTTGAACCATACAACGATTCAAGCAGCTACCCAGGTTTTCTATGATCTCGGGGATGACCTGGATGGGGTCCGGATTTGAGAGCAGCATATGAGATGCTTGGGTGAGATAATTGAGAACTATATTGCTGTGCTGCAGTCGTAACTGACTGTCTTTCATAGTAGTAATATCCTGACTAAAGGCATAGAACAGCAAACTGTTTGTTTGTCTATAATACAAGCTGTTGATGACGGCGTAATTCCAGTGTTTTACTCCTCCCTCATCTGTTTGATTGTAGTCTCCGGAAAAGCTTTCACGGCTGTGTATGCAGTTAGCCATTCTTTCTATGAGTGGAAATTTCTGAAATCGGGGATCAAAAATATTGGTTTTGTGGATTTCATTGTCTTTTATGCCGATAATCTTTAAGCACGCTTGATTTGCAAAACGCATCGTACCTAGCACATCTACCACCAACACACAGAGCGGTGTGGAGTAGAGGATTTCTCTCAATGTTTCGGATTCATGCAGATAGAGAACCTGCATTTTGGTGAGTAGATAATATACAGGAACGATAACCAAAAGGAGAGCTAAGAGCATTGACAAGTGAATTAGTGAGTTGTTTCGTAAAACTGCATCGAGTTGAGTGATATCGTAGTCAGCACCGATGATATATTCATTTCCGGCAGAAGTGTGAACAGATATAAAACACGAATAGAAACTACCCCATTCATCTATATACGTGCCAAATTCCGGCTTTTGGGAGCGGAAAGTGTTGATCAGCATTTGCGGGACTTTGTTATAGTAGAGCCAGTATGGATCGTATTTTTTGTCTGCAAGCTGCTCAGCAGTAATACTGCTGGCAATAAAATAATATTCCCCGCCCACGTTTTTGAGAGCGTAAATGTATTTATAATTTCCTTGAGCAGCGACTTCGGTCAATACTCCTGTATAGTATTGATACTCTTCTGCAGAGATAGCATCGGGGCCTATAGCACGATCAAAATAATCGGTGGGTAATACATATTTCACCAATCTGGCACCATATTCGAGCTGCTTCTTCAATTTATTGAGTTCGTCGTTGCGTTGATACTGATAAATCACCAGAATGATGGCGCTGACACAGATCGTGTAAACGATTACCAGGAGAAAGAAGAGTTTGCGTAACTGTAACTTGTTCATGATATCATATTTAACTTGAGATGTTGAGGTCCGCTTGGAGCCATTCCCGGGTACAATCGACAAACAAATCTGTCATAGCCCGGAACATTTCTTCGTTCAAGTTGCCTGTCCACTCATTCATGAATATCTTCTTGAACTCAACAGAGAGGCTGATCACCTGAAGTGGATACTTTTGATGCAGCCACCGTGACATATATCCTCCGCTGAATTTGACATCAATCCTGCAATCGATGGGTTTACCATTCAGCAATTTACCATCAATCCTGTGGTGTAAATGCTCCACCAGAGGATGGTATTTTTCCGGCATATTGCTTTTCCCAATAATGATGTCGGGATTGTTGATCTGGGGATCGGGAGCAGATTCCTCGCCCTGCCGATGATGATTGTAGGAGTGGATATCCATGATGATCAACAACTTGTGAGTATGCAACAGCCTTTCGATCTGGTATTCCAGTACACTATACCATTCTTTATAGTCATTTTGTAAACCGGTAAGCAGTTCCTCCGAGAGGGCTTCAGTTCTGGCATTTAAGCCCCAGCAATCTTCCGGCTTCAGATATACCGCTTTGTCAAAAGAGCGATTCAGATCTACCATAAAGCGGCTATCATAAACACACACATTATTGGGGAAACGCTTAGCTATAAACTCCGTGTATGGATCCTCTTCGCGGAAACGATCTTCTTCACTAATGCCACAGATATCGAGCAGATCACTCGGCATATCGTGTCCGTTGTGGATAGCAAATGCTATCACAGGATAGGCACTGTTTCCAAAGTGATACTCTGTCCCGATCATAGCTGCCAGGTTTCCATGATTTTGGCAATGCTATCCAAGTTATCCAGATAGCTATAAACCAAGCCTTTATTGATCTCATTACGGGAAATAGAGTAGATCTGGCGGATGGGATTCGTATCGAACTCGGTGAGTTCGTTGACCAAATCAAACAGTTGATTGAGATCTTTGGGAATAGCGACACCTTTGAGATAGCAGAACCCTTTGAGGGCGGGGATTATTGCCTCCACAGACATTCTGAGGATGCGATGAACACCTTTGATATCCTTGATGTTTTCCAGTACGGCCATCCGGGTGAGCAACCATTTACTCTTTATTTCCCGTTCGATTTGCAGTCTTACATCCCGATTCTCAAAGCTGAGATTGTTCAAAATGTCCTCTTTGCAAAAGATGTTTTCGTAATCAGAAGAGATATTGATAAATTCCAAAGGGTAAGAATCCAAAGAGTAACTGATGAACTCGCGATTGACGATGAGCGGTAAGGGGAGCTTGGCTTTACGAGTATAATTCAGGACTGGCTCCATCGACCCAAAGAAATCCTTGGGGTCTTCTTCGAGTATGACAATGCACTTTTCGGCACCGCTATGCAAGTCGTAGATGGCTATTTGCAGCAAATGATCAGATACTGCGGTAAGCAGTTCCGGTATTTTGGTCCATTGGTCTTTCATTTTCATCCTCTATCCGTCGTATTTATCAATGTATGCTTGAGCGCATTCTTTTGCCAAATTTCTGATCTTGGCGATATAGGATGCTCTTTCGGTGACGCTGATCACACCCCGGGCATCCAACAGGTTAAAGGTGTGGGAACAGCGCAGCAGATTGTCGTATGCGGGGTAAACCAGTTTTTGGGATATTAGCTCCAGGCATTCCTTTTCATACTCGCCAAATATACCAAACAAGAGAGTGGGATTGCTGTGATTGAAGTTATAATCCGAATACTCCACTTCTTTTGCAAAAAAGATATCTCCATAGGTGGTGCTGTCGTTCCATTGCAATTCACGATAATCGTTCACATTTTGGATATACATGGCCAGACGCTCCAGGCCATAGGTCAGCTCTACACTCACGGGGAAGACATCGAGGCTGCCTACCTGCTGGAAATATGTAAATTGGCTGATCTCCATACCGTCTAACCATACTTCCCAGCCCAAGCCCCAGGCACCCAGAGTAGGTGATTCCCAGTCGTCTTCGACAAAGCGGATATCATGCTTGTCGAGCTCAATTCCGATGGCTTCCAAGCTCTGCAGATAGAGGTTTTGGATATCATCGGGACAGGGTTTGATCACTACTTGGAACTGATAATAATGCTGAAAACGGTTGGGGTTTTCGCCATAGCGACCATCTTTGGGGCGACGACATGGTTGCGGATAGGCTATTGCGGTAGGCGCTTTACCCAAAGCCCCAAAAAATGTAGCCGGATGAAATGTTCCGGCACCCATCTCGATGTCGTAAGGCTGCACCAAGTTACAGCCTTGCTCTGCCCAATACTTTTGCAGTGTTAGGATGGTATCCTGAAAGTTCATTTATTGCTCCTGAGAAAATTATTGCACTTAATTCTGATCTGCTCCAAAGACTCACGTATTTCTTGCAAAGTGTGCTGATGCAGTGGATTTGTCAATTCCAGATTTGCCTGCTTCTCAATTGGAGGTGCAGCGGTGATAGATATCGGCTCTGCAGGCTTCCCTGAACTCTTTTCAGCTTTCAGCTTTTGCCGGGCTCCCTCGATCGTGAAGCGCTGTGTGTAGAGCATATCCTTGATCTTTTTGAGCAGCAGTATCTGTTCTTCGTCATATTTACGGATCCTGCCTTTACTCTTACGAGGACGTAACTGGTGAAACTCTGTTTCCCAATAACGGATCACATATGGTTTGATATCAATCAAGTTACTGACTTCACCGATAGTATAATAGTATTTTGTCATTGAGCTACCTCGTTGCTTATTCGCTTTTTACGTTTGATCCTGAAAGCACCGATCAACAATGCTAACGAAACCAAGGGAAAGACAGCGGGATACAGATATATTTTCCGGATCACAGGGATCCGCCTTGTAGTATAGAGTGGGGCTGTAATATTGGCAGTTTGGTACAGTTCAGTCCGGGCAAGGACCCTGCCCAGGGGATCGACAATCATGGATATTCCGGTATTGGCAGAACGGTAGATCTGGATGCGGTTTTCGATCGCCCGAAAGCGTGTCATCGTCCCGTGCAGCCAAGGGCCATAGGATGTGCCAAACCATGCATCATTGGTGAGATTGACCAGATAGTCATTCTTACTATAGTTCCCGGAACCGGGATCCTGCGGAAATGCCATTTTATGGTGTAAGATGGGAAACGCTATTTCGTAACATATGGATGGCGAGAAGCTATATCCACCGCTGCTAAAGCTGCGAATCTCCGTGCCATACTCCCAGTTTGCCTGACCCAACTGCAGTTTCCACAAAACAGGGAATAATCCCAGCCACGGGATGCGTTCTCCGATCGGAACCAGAATCATCTTGTAATAAAGTTCACTCATCCCGCGACCCTGTGCAAACAGTGCTGCGGCATTGTAATAGTACTCCGGGGGGACATGACCTTTTGGCAGTGGAACATAGTCCGGAAAGCCGGTAAAGATATCCAGCTGCAGCCGCTCCGTCAGATAGTTCATCTCTGCTCTGTATCCCGGCTGATAGCGCAGGTAAAACGGAACTGCGGCCTCTGGCCAGATCACCAGTTTTGCCGAATCCTGAGCCGCCTGAATGGTCATTTGACGATACTTTGTGAAAATCGAATCAAGATATGCTATTTCCCATTTATCTTCTTGCTCAATAGCCGGCTGCATCACATAGATTTTGGGATCCTGCTGTTGAAGCTCCAGATGATGAGTACACCACCAGCCATAGGCACCCCACAAACTCAAGATCAGGACGATGCCAATGCCGGCTTGCCAGCGGAGTTTGGGACTTTGGTAGACCAGTAAATTGATCGTCAATATCAACACGGAGAGACCCAACACTCCTCCAATATCTGCAAATTGGAGCAAGTAACTATAATCCGCCA
>PHBQ01000103.1 GCA_002841975.1 Candidatus Cloacimonetes bacterium HGW-Cloacimonetes-1 | reverse complement strand
ATATATTCCGAATCTACTTTGTACTATAATCATATAATCCGGTTCTGTCACAAGGCATGTTAGGACTTTGTCTACAGCCTGCACCCGCAAGGGGCTCTATCGGGGTCTGGGGCCTAACGAGGGGATTCGCTACGCCTTCGCACCCTCGCTAATTCTACATCGCCCGTAAGGGGCTAATATGGGAGATTCTTTCTGAATGTTATTGGAAGGAGCAACGACAAGTTACTTTACTATAAGTACAATGGCTATTATGGTAGATTCTTTCCGAATGTTAGGGAAGGAAGCAACAACAAGTTACTTTGCTATAAGTACAAGGGCTAATATGGTAGGTTTATTCGGATTGATTTCGTAGTAGCAAACATCCGTGTTAATCCGTACAATCCGTGTTGCCAATTTTTCCCCGCTCCCCAACCCTCTCCCACAAGGGGCGAGGGAGTAAAAAAGCAAGCTCCGGTACGGGGAGTAAAAAAAAAGCCCCCGTCCATAGATGAACGAGGGCGATATGTATGTGGCAGTGCCGAAGCAATGCCGGTATCTTTAAGTAAGATTACTTAACGATGACCATCTTCTTGGTTTGGTTCATTGAAGGTGTGCTGAGTTTGTAGAAATAGATTCCACTACCGCAAGCATTACCTTTGCTGTCGCGACCGTTCCAAGTGAGTTTCTGTGTTCCTTGTGTTACAGGGAAAGTCTTCACAGATTGGCCAAGGATGTTGTAAACAGTTACAGTTCCTGTTTCACCAGCTTTCAAAGCTACATCGATGTTTGCATTGTTACCCATTCTGAAAGGATTGGGATATACATTGCTCATCACTGTAACAGTAGGAAGCTCTGGTGCTACGTTACCGGTAACGGTAGCTGTCACGTATCCGTGAATTTCTGAAGATGTCATATCGACACTTTCTAACCAATAGTAATAAGTGGTATTGAGAGCGACTTCACGATCTTCCAGTTTGTAAGTAACCTGGGTAGATGTGTTGGTAGCACCGATCATGGAAGGAGTGATCAGGGTAGCGGTGCTGAAGTCTGATGTTTCATTGCGATATACGCGATAACCGAGCATGTTGGATTCAGATTCGGAAACCCATGTAAGGGCTACGAAGCTCTGAGCAGCAGGAACGGCTGTGAAACTGCTAAGGGTGACAGGAAGAGTAGGTTCTACTACAACAACTGGTACGAGACCTTTGGCATCAAAGTTCACGTTCATCCATGTAGCAAAGCCAATGTTGATAGCGTAATCGCCTTCAACCCATACGCCACCGATAAGTGCAAAGGCGCGCTGTAAAGGAAGAACTGGGATTACGATGTCGCCGATACCTACGAAATTGCAGATATAGGTTCCTACGATAGGATTGGTAACAGTTGATATTGGTAATGGTGTTCCATCAAGAATAGCAACCATGATAGGATCGGTCTCATCCAAAGGTGTGACCACTACTACTGGTTCTGCATCGTAAGCAATAGAGAAAGCCCATGTGGCTCCACCATTGTTTTCGCCTTTGGCACCACTAACGATAGTGCGGGTAGCTGTTTTGACAGTAGTCTTCAGAGCTACGCCTTTACCGGGGCCTACGATATCGTTGGCATAAGGAATCACTTTCCATGAATAGTCACCGGCACCGATTGCAGGTGTGGTGTATTCTGTTACAAGACCAAGGTCCATAGCTGCGCCGCCGTTCCAGATCAGCTTGTAGCCAACTGGAGCTGCGCCGTCGGCTGCAGGTTCCCACATCAGGGTTACTACGTCAGTAGCTGGGGCATCCCAAGCTCTGGTAATAGTAGCCATATCGGCAGGCATAGGATTAATTGCCGGATTTGGGGTTACTACGATAGGAATGAAAGTACCAACAAAGTTGATAGGGGTATTAGCTTGTAAATCGGTAACCTGATAGTTGGCAGGTACCCAAGTGTAAGCAGGATTCATCACAGAATATAAGCCACTGAAACCAGCATTTTCTGTAAACACGTGAGGTGTAGAGAAAGTTGTGCTTACACCACCAAGATAGATGAGCTGGCCTGTTGGTACGGATGTGACGTTAATGTCGAATGTGGTAGGACCAGCAGGTGCTGGTGGAATAATCTGAGTATTAACAGTTTCATTTACAGTTGTTGTTCCCGCAGGGATAACCATTTCAAACTGAGCATTTTCGCCAGTAGCAATATGAGTAACTGAATACCTAAGATGATTTCCGGAAACCCACTGAGTCGTAAATGTTCCAATTTGTACAAGGATTGCAACATATTGATTCGGAGCCGATCCTAACTTTGCGATTCTTAAAGCGCCAGCAGGAGTGTAACCGGGAGCACCAACAACAGTTGTAAGTACCTCAGCCGGTCTCTCAGTCATCCAAACGCTAATGTTATATTCGGCACTAGTTGTAACTCCGGTATTAGTAACGAGAGTTAACACATCTACAGGATTTTCGCATAAAACTTTTTGGTATACGTTTCTTGCGGTACCTGCATTAAGTGCAAATACGAATGTCAGTAATAATAATGACAGTAATAGTAACTTCTTCATTAGATATCTCCTTATTTTCTACTATTTATAGACTTAGTTTTAATACTCGAGCGTGAGGGCCAAGTTGTGCTATCAAAAGCAGACACCATCAGTGGCATGCCAATACTAACATCAAAGTCTCCATCCCAAAAACCACCAAGATCTGAAGCACCAAAAAAAGTTTGTGCTGCAGAGTCCCAATAGAATACTGCATCAGAAACGGCTAATTCAGTTCCAAGGTCACCAGCAAGTGTTAAGTCATTACGATTTAATGGAACCATGATAGTATTCAGTCCAGAGCCAAGAGTATACACAGCATTTGAAGCGGGTAATTGACCAATACTGTAAACTGATATTGTAGCTAACGAACTAAGCATTAGGACATTACTTGAAGCGATTTCAAAATCACCATCCCAAAAACCACCAAGATCTGAAGCACCAAACCATGTTTGAGCATCAAAATCCCAATAAAATATTGCGTCAAATGAGCCTGTGTAGGCATCTCCAAGTTCACTTGCATTTGTCCAGGCTGTAGCCATGGGAAGCGCAACCAAATTCAAGCCAGCTACGCAGTCATATTTGACATATCCGACAACAGCGGATGGTGCGGATTCGACCGCTAACAGCATGCCAAAGGCAAGAAGAAGCAGCAGCGGTAATACTAATTTTTTCATAACATTCCTCCATGAGAATGAAATAATGTTTTTTTAAAAAAGTGTGAGAGAATTATCTGCAAGAGCGGTGGCAGTGCCAGGGCCTTGCAGGCATTTCACGACGTGTGAAAGAGCTTTTGTCCCCACCGCAGTGGTTCCAAAGTTTGATCTCGAAAGTTTCTGTTCTTTATTCATCGCACATTACTCATGTAATTTCTATTCTTATCAAGCTCAATGATCTGAAGTTTGAAAATCCTGTCAAGAAAAGATTTGATCTTTTTTGAAAGGTGAAAGTTTCGGAGTACACAGCTCTTGCAGCGGGAACTCGAAACCGAGTCCGTGCCAAGCGTTGTAATCCGTAATATTCTGTTCATGCTTCAAATCCTTTTTTATAGTCCTGCGTGAGCCGTGAAGCCCACGCAGGAATCATTTACATTATTTGGAGTAGTTTGCTTTCCCGGCATTGACAGCTTTTCTATTAGTTGTCATAGTATGCTTGGAATTGAGGTTGAATCTATGGTTGCGTCTTGCGTTTGTAAGGTTGGAAACGGCGCGACCATTGTCAGCTTTTACTTGGTAGAACTGAGCGGCGTTTACTGCTAAGTTCGGGTCTGTCCATGTGGTAGCAGTAGTCCAACCGATCTGTGTAAATGTACCGTCAGGTGTGGTACTACCATAGATGGTATAGACCGTAGCACCTGTAACAGCTGCCCATGTCAATGCACCATCGCTGGCGATTGTTACGACTGGAGCAGATGTAGAAGTAGCTTCACCCCAAGGAATTGCAAAACCGGTAACTTCAGCACCGTTTTGGAACTCGTTGACGATATAGGCTCCACCAGTGGTGGTGTCGATCCAGTAAAGTGCGCCAGCTGTAGTGTAACCAGCCATATAGAGATATCCTGTATTTTGATCTATAGCACAATCCTGCGCATAGTTCAAATCGATACCTAAGCCACCAACGGCCGTTGCAACACCATCAGTTTTGTTGATAGTGAAGAGGCCATCATAACCGAGGTCAACGCCATACAAGACACCAGTGGTATTGTCATGAGCGATACCGATCATAACACCAGGCCACGCAGCACCAAACTCACCCACCAGGGCTTCTGTACCAGCGATTGGATCAAAGGTATAGAGTTGAGTTGAGGTGACACCATACCAAGTACCGGTAGTAGCATCAAAGGCAACGCCATTGTATGCGAAGTTCGTATTTCCACCGGAAGTCATTGCACCAAAGGTGCGGTTGACTGACCAGAACGGAGTCACACCAGCGGCCGCTACGTAGTTACTACCCTGCCAGCCATAGTTTGGATTCCAATCTGCACCGGGCATAAAGTTTGTGCGGAGGGGATTAACACCGGCAGGAAGGTCGGTAAGAGTTCCGGGGGTACTCAGCATGAAGGTTCCAGGACCTACACTGCCACCAGGATTGTAAGCAACGTCACCATAGGCTTGAACGTTCAAGTCCACGCAGATCAATGCACCGTTAACAACGTTATTAACTGCATTTTCATCGGTGGCCAAGGTTGTGGTCACGGTTACAGGGTATCCTGTGTCCACTGTGGGAGTGAAACCGGCGAAGCTAACTTGTATAGATGCACCGGAAGCAAGAGCGGTAACGGTTTGGGTATTGGTATAGCCTGCGATACCAATTGCCATCGTCACAGTAAAGGTCTCTGTATTGAGTCCATTATTGAGCACTGTGGCCATAGGAGTCATCAGAACAGGATTGACCACTTCCATCATATCGATGCTGACAGCAGCAACGTCATGTGCCAAAGGCTCTGTAATCATCACGTCATCTACATACCAATAGTCGATTTGATAATGGTCTCCATCCAGAGTCCATGCCAAATATGTGGTAGGACTGTTCAGACCGGAGATCAATACAGATGTATTACCGGTAACGTTGCCACCACCGCCAATAATACTGTAGGAGGTATCAAACCAAGTTGCCAGGTCATAACTATACTGAATCTTACCAGTTACACCTGTGCCATAATCATCATACAATTGATTAAAGCTAACAGCGATCTGAGTTACACCAAGAGTTGAGATCGGTGGTGTGATCAAGCGAGAGATACCAACACCAGTTGTGTAAGTAAGTTTCATTTCGTTGGCAGTTCCACCCGCAAGAGCGGTGGCACTAATTGCCCAACGGTTTGTAGTAAAACCACCGGAAGCAGTCTGTGTCCAACCACCGGGGATGGCTAGAGCATCAAAAGCCTGAGTGTGTGGAAGTGTAATTGAAGGATCTGCCATCGTCGTGAAATTGAAGATCTGCATAGTTCCTTCAGTAGGTTCGCCATCAACGTTGTAAGGCACTACTGCCCAATACCAACGTTCTGTCCAACCCATCTGGAATACAGCGTCCAAATCAAACGATGAAACAGGACCGGTTACAATATTGAATGTATTTTGATCAAAGATCAATTCTGCATCGTCAGATACAAATACGGTGTAACCTGTAGGAACGCCACCCGTTGCGGAATGTGCCCAGGAAAGGTTCACATTGGCAGGATTGACACCTGTGGCATTATCAGCGGGTGATACCAATGTCAAGTGTTCCGGCTGGCCGGCAGGTATATCACCAAATTGCATTTTCACATTCGGGAAAGAGGGCACTAAGCCGTTTGCAGTACCTGGGACAGCAGGGGTGGGATTAACAGTATCGCTATAGTAAGCGATGCTACGATTGGTAAGTGCTCCGGTTCCCAAGAACTTTTCGGCACTATCATCGTAACCGGCGGTATTTTCATCTACTGCGATAACCAGGTTATCGACGTTATTATATGCAAAGGGACTACTGAGTGGGATCGTAATCCAGCCGGCGACCGCAGGAAGTGCCACTGTACCGGCATATACTTGCGTGAGGCTGCTGGAAGGTATCCATGCAGTAGTTGAGGCAAAGCTAGCCGCAGCAGTGTGACCCATATAAATCACCCAGTCGTTCGAGCTTATAGCTTCAGCCAAGCCATTCCAATAGAAAGATATGCTTTCGATTCTTTGGCCGGGCATATTGATTTCTGACTGCAGGTAGATACTCTGGCTATAGGTATAGCCATAATATGGGTTGATCGGGCTGCTATTCATAGCAAGTGTGCCAGAACCGATGACCACCATTCCGGCAGGAAGTCCTGATCCACTCAAAGCTACATCATAATTAGTTCCGCTATAATTGATGCGAAGAGTTGCGGTCTGCGCGCCTTCTGCGGAAGCTGTGTAACGCACAGGAATCTGTACGGACTGGGTTGATGCAAGAGCTGCTGGAAGATTAGCTGCATTAAATGCAAACTGCGCAGCATTTGTGCCAATGATGCTTACGTTGGCAGCTGTGAGGTTCAAGGTACCGCCACCGGTATTGGTCACGGTCACATTCCGCCAAGCAGAGCTATTTCCGACAGCTACTTCGCCCATATTCAGGGTAGTGGGGCTATAGCCAAAGATCGGAGCAGCAGGGGTTTCACGGATAAGCACATTATCGATCATGAGATCGTTGTCTGCATTCGATACTGTCGAAATACCATAGAAGGCTATGTATTTAGTTCCTGCTGTACCCATTGGAAGTATTACATTGGTTCCGGCAGGGGGGATATTGTTATAAACATAGCTGGATCCGGCATTGTCATACTGACGTACGACATTGGCAGGAGTCCAAGATGTACCATCACCGATCAATACGGCAAAGACATCATCGGTTCCCGTAGTTCCAGGAGCACCGTTGCTGTTCCAAGCCATCAAGGCAAGATCAAATTCGACTTGATAGTTACCGGCAGGCACAGCGATCGGAGGAGTGATCAACCAACCATTAACAGTGGTGCCATAAATATTCATTTTAGCAGCATAGTTAGGAGGAGTTGTGACTGTGTTTTTCCAATCGTCCTGGTACCAGCTACCTGTTCCGGCAGAGCCAAGAACTGTAGGAGTAGCAAGAGCGCCACTATATTTTCCCCAGTTTGTGGGAGGGAAAACGGCGCCGGTGGTACCAAAATCCACAGAGTAAGGGAACGCGGTAATTGTAGGATCCGCCATTGTGGTAAATACTCTTTCTACGCTTTGAATGTTTCCTTCGGTGTAAACAGAATATACTGACCAGTAGTAATCTGTAGAATAACTAAGTGGTCCGGTTACAACAGTCGGAGAAGTGGCAGGAGCATTGTAAATATTGCTAAGGCCAGGAGCTGTCCCAACTTGTAAAACATAGCCGGTAGCACTCGGAGCTGTTCCCCAAGAGAACGAAAGATTACGAATCGCTTGATTTGTGGCAGCGGCTGCAGGAGCAGTGAGCGCTACCTGACCATTGTGAGTCGTGAAAGACCACACGGAACTTGGTGCGTCGCCATTGGCATTGTATGCCACGACTTTCCAGTAATAAGGAGTGTTCATCAACATATCTGGAGTAGGGTCATAGGTGGTAACCATTGCCATATCCAAATTGTTCACGATATTGGTAGGAGGATTATCTGTACCAAAATACAGTCTATAGCCGGTAGGCATGCCACCGCCGGAAGTCCAGTTGAGTGTCGCGGTTGGCAAGATCTGGGTAGCGGCATTGGCAGGCGTTGAAACTAACGCTGCATTGGGCGGAAGCCCAGCTACCGGTGGTGCAAAAGTAAATACACGACGTGCGCCTACAACAGGGCTATCGAGATTTAGCATAGCGCTATTGAGGGCAAAAGTAGTATTTGTTACGGATGTAGAAGTTGCATTCCAAGTAGGGGTAGTATTAATAGTAGTAACATTGCCAACACTGCCGGCAACGTTGGAAGTGGAAATATAAACCCCACGGGACATAGTAGAAGTTGAGTTATTGTACATTGCCCCATAAACATATTTTACAATGTTTGAGGTTTCATGTAACCATACTTGCACAGTACTGGGAGTTCCAGCGCCGGGAGA
>PHBQ01000102.1 GCA_002841975.1 Candidatus Cloacimonetes bacterium HGW-Cloacimonetes-1 | reverse complement strand
CCCCGAATAGATATGAAACCTGTTACGTTTTTGTGGAATTCTACTTCCACAGGATTCAATTATGCTAAGCTCAAAATCAAAGAATTTCCTCCCAATTACATGCCAAATCAAGGCAATATCGAAACTGCCGGTGCCTTGTTTTACGAAACTCCCGGTATGGGCACCAATGAAAACGTGTTTTCGGACTTTCTTTCTTTTCAGGAGAATTACTATTATGCATGGCAGATCAGCATCAATACATTTAATGAAAACAATCCTTCCGGTAGTGCCAACCACTCCGGAAAGATGAAGAGTAATTGGTTTGTATTTCGTTACGTCTCAAATACATCCGATGACAATTCTCAAGAATTGACGGCGGCTTTGAATATGCTCAATAACGATGTTCTGCGAAAGCTCTTTGATGGTGGCTTTACACCTACGGGTGTAGTGGTCTATGAAGGGAAAGTGTTCACAGGTAAAGAAGCTTTGGACCTTATCAATACGCTTTCCGGCAAAGATATTGAAGTCCAGATCAAAAACTAAAGGAAGGGGATAATAATGAAAAAGATAGTATTACTCGCAATCTTCGTAACCCTCGTCTTTAGCCTGATGAGTGTCGATGCCGTGGCCTATATCTCTGCATCAAAGGGAAAGGTGGAACTCACTCGCAACACCAAGGCTCAGAAGTTCAAAGTAGGGGATCTTCTCCAAAACAATGATGAGATCCGTACCGGTGGTGAATCATTTGCCGCATACAAGTTTGTCGACGACTCTGCAAATATCAAAGTATTCCCAAATTCCGTGGTGAAAATCACTGCCATGAAAAGCGGGACAAAACTCAATAAAAGCGTAGCCGTCACCAAAGGAAGTGTACTGTCCAAAGTTAAAAAGAATAGCGGTGCCTTCCAGGTGGAAACTCCCACTACCGTGGCATCAGTACGTGGAACAGGTTTTTTGACCAAAGTTTCAGAGGACCAAACGACGATGATCATAGTCACAGAAGGTGATGTAATCGTAGAGATCAAAGAATCCGGAGAAACACGCTCGGTCTCTGCCGGCAATACTGCACAGATCGATGAATTTGGCAATGTGGCAGTCGAAGCCAGTTCCCCGGAAGATATTAATGATCTGGAACAAGCTGAGATAGAAGCAGATCAGGAACCAGTAATCAAAACCATGCGAATCCAGGTATTGGACGAGCAAGGTAACGTGAAATATATAGAAATCACATATTAATCCAGAAAGAGGTATAAAGATGAAACGAATATTACTGCTAACCCTGTTTTTACTCATGGGTGCTTGGGTCTTCGCCATTAATGTCGCGCATGTACCACCGGATGGATATACTATTGGAGTTCCTTCCGAGTTTCGCCTCGAAGTGATACAAGGTTGGGAAGATATCACAGGAGCACGGATAATTTACCGCCCCGTGGGTCAAAAGAAATGGTTCGATGAAGATATGACCCCGGAAGTTCCCTCCGGGCCTTGGATGACTGTCAGTTTACCAATGATCAAAAATGCTCCCCAAGGTGTTGAATACTATTTTGATTTCACTCTCAATACAGGAAATGTAGAGACCTTGCCGATTGTTAACCCCACAGCCTCCGCTTTTGTCATCCAGAACAACGTCAAACGTGGATCCAAATCGCAAGCTTTTGTCAAACTCAATGATGAACCTACTGCTGATGTGAAAGACGGCTATGTATTAGTCATTTCTTATTTTGATATTGCGGAACAAGTCGATCCCAACAGCATCAAACTATTCATCGATGGTATTGATGTCACGGAGCAGGCAACCATCAGCGGTAATGCGCTATTGTATCGGGATGAAAAAGCCAAACCCGGCAGTCTCAGTGCATTTGTCACAGCGCATATGCTCGATGGAACCAATGTCTATTCCGATACATGGTTAACAGATATCGTGAGCTCTGGCAAAAAACAGATCCTCCCCATCGATGTACGCGGAAACTTCAACGTCGTCACCAATGCCTACGGTTATGATGCGGATAGTAATGCTCCGATTCCTAAGACCGAGAACGATGCCGCAACCTATCTCGATCTATATGGTAAATACGGTATCCTGGACATGCAGACCAACCTCTATGTCTCTTCCCTGGAGAGAGAAAACCGTCAGCCCGTCAACCGCTATACCATAGGTTTGCAAGTTCCGATGCTGGATGTTTTTCTGGGGGATTATTCACCCAGTTTCACTCCTTTTACTATGAGTAACAAAAACCTGCGTGGTCTCTTTACCAAATTTGATACAAAGTTTTTTGGCCTGCAATGGGCTCATGGCGAAATGGTGAGAGACACCAAAGGTACTATCATCGACGCTACCAATACACCCCGTAATACCGGTACTTTCCGTCAGGAAGCCATCGCCGCTAGAATGCGTTTTGGAACAGAAGATGGCTTTTCGCTGGGATTCAACGGTGTCCGCAATCGGGACATCATCAGTTCTCTGGACACAAGTCAATACAGCTATAGGCTTTCCACAGATCCTGCAGCAGATACAGTTTACACTGCCTATGCTCAGGATAACATCGTATTTAGTATCGATGCAAAGCTCAATCTACCTGCTCAGAACGTTTCTCTCGGAATCGAAGGTGCCGGTAGTATGCATAACAAAAATACGCTCGACGGTCCCATGACTCAGGAAGAAATAGAGGAATACCTAGGAAGAACTTTGCCCTTTGATCCCTCGGATTACAGTTCTTTGTTTGTGATCAACAAAAATATCGAGCCCTTTGAACCTGGACTTTCGAATATTGCCTGGAAGGCATATTATCGGGCTTTTATTCTGAACAACCTGTTTAATATCTCGTATTCCCAGATAGGATCTTCCTTCAATGCCACCAGTACAAACTATATGCAGAACGATAATACACTGCTATCTATCACAGATCAATACAATTACAAGCAATACCTGTTTCTGACCGGTGGCTATACTCGTACAGAGGATAACCTTTCAGGACATAGATTTGAAACAAACACATACGATTCTTGGTTTGTGCAATCCATTGTCCGTATTCCACGTTATCCTTACTTCAAAGCTGCATATTTCAGTAATGTCGGTAAAAACACTATCAATAATGACGTCACTGAAGCCGTAGATTTTACCCCATACACTCGTAACTCAAACAGTCTCTCTCTAGGAATGGGATACAACTTTGTGCAGATTCCTTATGTGCCCACTCAGCTCGATATTACCTGGCGCGCCGGAGGGGATGATAGCAGTAGCAACGACGTACTGACCTATGATAACGTTAATAGCGGCATAAACTTCAGTCTCACCAACAAATATACCACTATCCCACTGAAGACTCAGATTGCCTTCTCTTCCAACAACCAAGAGCTCAAACTGAGTAATAATGCAGAGAATTCAAACTTCAATATCATGCTCCATGCCGACTATATGTTGTGGGAAAACAAGCTGAAACCATATATGCAATATCGGAACGTAAGCTTGGGTGGAGATCAACAGGCTCAGAGCTATTCCTATTATATCTGTGGGCTGGAAGCATACCCCATCAAGGATATGACGATCAGCACCAGTCTCACGCTCAAAAACTATCAAAATGATGATGTGCAAAATGTGGATTATGGATCCACAACCTGGCGACTTAGTCTAAACCAAAGGTTCTAATAATTACCTGATATCTTCAAAGCCGGTGTTTACATCGGCTTTGATTTTAATAGTGGAGTAACTCATGAAACGAATCCGTTTTCTGTACTATCCCCTGATAGTAGTCGTTATCGTCAAAATTATGTTTAGCTTCGGTTTCTTTCAATCTCTGGAATACAAAGCCCAGGATTCCTTATTCCGGATGCGTGGTACCAAACCTATATCAAACGATATAGTAATCGTGGCAATCGATGACAATTCATTCCAGGCTCTGAATACCACCTGGCCCTTCTCCCGGGATTTGCATGCCAAGCTGATTGATAATCTCAGCCGGGCCGGAGCAAAGCAGATAGTGTTTGATATAGAGTTTTTGGAGCAATCCAACCCCATGTCAGATCTAAATCTGGCATCGACCGCAGCCATGCATCAAAACACGATTTTTGCCGGTAAAGTTCTGATCAACGACAAGAATGCGGAACATGTACAAAAGCAAACTCCCATGCAAGATATAGTCGATCTCGATATACCCTGGGGCATAGTCAATATGTCCGCCGATACCGATGGTTTTATCCGGCGTTACACCTGCTATGAAATGTTTGACAATAGTCCTGTCTATACAATAGGTGTAGCCTCAATAGCCAATTCCAGAGTGTATCAAAGTAATTACTCCGACTTTGTGAAACTCGCTGGAAAGCACATAGCTGTCGCAGACAAAACTATCCCCTTGTCCTTCAAAAACAAGTGCTATCTAAACTACTATGGTCCTGCCAAGACTTTTGCACATTATTCCTATTCATCCGTAATCGATGATTCTGCTACGGTGATGCCCGGCTATCAAGGAATTGAACTCGACGAGTTTTACGACTTACTGGACTCCGGTGTCTTCCGGAACAAAACTGTCCTCGTGGGTGCTACCATCGATGAGCTGCACGACCAATTCCCTACTCCTTTTAGTAAGACCTACACAGATGGAGTCGAAATCCATGCAAACTTCATCGAAATGGTGCTAAACGACGACTTTTTGTACGCCATCAACCCCTATCTCTTTCTCTTGTTAGAACTCCTGCTTCTGATGGGATTGTGGTTTGCATTCAAATACTTCAAACCCCAGCTGGGAGCATTGTTACTGGCGGGATTGATAGTAGGACACTACTTCCTTTCCTACCAGCTGTTTAAAGCAAATTACCTGCAAGTCCCGATATTTCAAGCTATTGTAGCATTAATCATGATCTATCTAGTCAGCCTAATCAGCCATTACATCGATACGTTGCGGGAAAAACGCTTTATCCGAAGTGCTTTTCAGCAGTACATGGCACCGGAACTGGTCAATGAATTACTGAAGAATCCCAAGAGCCTTACTTATGGCGGATCTCAGCAAGAGCTTAGCGTTCTCTTCTCCGATATCAGATCCTTCACCACCTATTCCGAATCGCACAAACCGGATGAAACTGTGCAGATTCTGAAGGAATATCTCACAGAAATGGTAAATATCATCATCCGCAACAAAGGCATCCTGGACAAGTTTGTTGGTGACGAGATTATGGCACTATTTGGTACACCTGTCAAGCTGGAAAACCACGCACTCTCAGCTTGCAGAGTTGCTCTCGAAATGCGGGAGAGAATGACCGAACTGCACAGCAAATGGAAAGCAGAAGGCCGCGAAATATTTGAAATCGGGATCGGAGTCAATACCGGCTTTGCCGTTGTGGGAAACCTGGGTTCAGAACAAATATTTGATTATACCGCGATCGGTGACACCATCAACCTCGGTGCCAGATTGGAAGCTATCAACAAGGAATATGAGACCAAAAACAAGATTATCATCAGCGAGTTTACTCTGGCCCACGTGCAAGACCTGGTCGAAGTCAATTATCTGGATGAAGTAAAAGTCAAGGGTAAGAACAACGCCGTCAAAATCTATGAATTGATCCGCATTAAATAGCACTGGAGCTTTACGTCTCAGCAGGATCGGCGTCCTGATCTACGTGGTAGCGGAGCTTTCCGAAGCTCCGAATCTTATCTTTTAGCAGGATCGGCATCCTGCTCTACAGTCAAGTTGTGGAATATGACTTGATAATATCGTACAAATCTTGGGGTGTCTCAGCTATCATATCCGGATTGTATTGTGACAATATAGACTTGTCTTGAAATCCCCAGGCCACGGATATGATTTTGATACCGCACTTTTTGGCAGCTACGATATCCCGGGTTTCATCTCCTACATAGATGATGTTTTCTTTTTGCAGATTGTGTTTCTTGATCTGATGCATGATGGTCACTTGCTTCTTGAAGATCCCGGACCCGCCCTCAATCCACTCAAAATAGTTCATATCATGTTGATCCAGGAAGACATGTACATTCTCCTTGGAATTGGACGTCAGCAGAGCCATCGGAATACCAAGGTCTTTGAGGTCCTGGATCACTTCATGAATCCGGGGAAAGGGCTTCATATTGTGGATAATGTGTTTATATTCATTCAGGAATACCGGAATCAATATTGGGAGCTTGTAGTACGGGATCTTGAGGTAACGGATAGCTTTCCCGGTAGGCATACTACGTACCGCTTGAATGTCTTCATCAGTAATGGGATGGATGTGATAGATCGGTGCCAAACGGTTAATGAGCTCCAAACCTAGGGTTAGTGAATCGGCAATTGTACCATCAAAATCAAAGAGAATATAGGGGCGCATTAGCTGTTTTTCCTTTTGTTTTCTATCAAATACTTGTAAACCACATTGCGAGTTAGGGCATGGTTTTGCACCATATACTCTATGATCTGGTCTTTGCTCTGACCATCTTGCAACATGGTATCTATCACCATATACAAGTCGTCAATGGACTCCGCTTGTGAGGTAGCACCGGAGATCAGGAGTACAAATTCCCCCTTCATGACAAATGATCTGTCCAACAGCTCCGAGATCGTTCCTCGAATATACTCTTCAAAGAGTTTTGATATCTCACGAGCTACGACTACTTGTCGATCTCCGCAAACCTCCAGCAATTCCCGCAGGCATTGCAAGAGTTTGTTCCCGCTTTCATACAAAACAGACGTGTGCTGTGTTGTACTGATCTCTTTTAATACTTTATCCCGCAGGTTTCTTTTAGTAGGTAAGAAGCCATGAAACACAAAGCTGTCCGTAGCCAAGCCGGAAGCGGTGAGAGCGGGGATCAGCGCTGTTGCACCCGGAAGCGCGGTGACGGTGAAACCTCCCTCTATCGCAGCTTGGACGATGATCTGCGCAGGGTCGGATATCCCCGGAGATCCGGCATCCGTGACAATTGCCACATCCAGACCTTCGGACAGAACAGACAGTATTTTGTCCACTCGGGAACGTTCGTTAAACTTGTGATAGCTGATCTGTTTGCTTTTCACTTCAAAATGCTTGAGCAAAACTCCGGTTTTCCGGGTGTCCTCCGAGGCAATTAAATGCACGCTCTTGAGTGTCTCAAGAGCGCGCAAAGTAATATCTCCCAGATTCCCGATCGGGGTTGGGACGAGGTACAAGATGCCGGAGAGATCACGCACTTTGATAATATATCCTATTATTTGATTAGTTTCAGTTCTTTGCCGATCTTGATGAACGCCGCAATAGCCTTGTCCAGATCTGCTCTGCAATGTGCGGCAGAAAGCTGAACCCGGATGCGCGCTTTACCTTTGCCGACCACCGGATATACAAAGCCGATCACATAGATCCCTTCTTGGAGCAGCATATCCGCCATGCGAATCGCCAGCGGCTCGTCATAGAGCATCACAGGGACGATCGCCGTGTTACCGGGAACGATATCAAAGCCTGCAGCTATCATTTCTTTACGGAAATAAGTAGCATTGTCCCAGACCTTGTCTCGCAGTTCGGTTGTTGCTGTGAGCAGTTCTAAAACCTTTAGTGTAGCTCCTACGATTGCGGGAGCCAGAGTATTGGAAAAGAGGTAGGGACGCGAGCGTTGACGCAGCAATTCGATGATTTCTTTGCGTCCGGAAGTACAGCCACCGTTTCCACCACCCAAGGCTTTGCCAAAGGTCGTGGTAATGATATCGACTCTATCTACCAAGTTGTAATATTCTGCAGTACCGCGACCGGTCTTTCCGATGTAGCCTGTAGCATGCGAATCGTCCACCATCACCATGGCATCATACTTATCTGCGAGGTCACAGATCTGATCCAGCTTGGCAATGTCTCCATCCATCGAAAATACACCATCGGTGCAGATCAAGCGATACTTGGAGTTTTGGGATTGGATCAGAGCTTGTTCCAGCTCTTCCATATTGGAATGTTTGTAACGATAGCGTTGGGCTTTGCACAATCTCACGCCATCGATGATGGAAGCGTGATTGAGTTCGTCGGATATGATTGCACTGTCTTCACCCAAAAGCGGTTCAAAGACACCACCATTGGCATCAAAGCAAGCAGCATAAAGAATGGTATCTTCCATGCCCAAAAACTCCGAAACCTTGTGTTCCAATTGCTTGTGGATTGCCTGAGTACCGCAGATAAAGCGTACTGATGCCAGTCCGTAGCCCCAATCACTCATGATGTCCTGAGCGGCTTTGACCACTGCGGGATGATTTCCCAGGCCCAGATA
>PHBQ01000005.1 GCA_002841975.1 Candidatus Cloacimonetes bacterium HGW-Cloacimonetes-1 | reverse complement strand
GATACAGTAATCGGCGAGAATGGGATCACGCTTTCGGGTGGACAGAGACAACGTTCGGCCATAGCCAGGGCTTTGATAGCGGATCCACCGATACTGATCCTGGATGATTCACTGAGTGCTGTGGATTCTGAAACTGAACGAGAAATCCAGCAAAACTTATTGTTACGTAAAGGCAAAGCTACCACCATCATTATCACGCATAGATTGACTACAGTGTCTATAGCAGACAGGATACTGGTGCTGGAGCATGGCAAAATAGCCCAATTGGGAACTCATCAAGAATTGCTGCATAGTGAAGGACCATATCAACGTATATGGAACATTCAACATCAGCTGGAAAGCGAAGCTATATAAGGATTTATTATGATTTCATCTTATAAAGAAACCGAATACAAAAAGAACTTTAATCTCTCGCTGTGGCAGAGTGTGTTAAAGCAAACCCTACCACACAAAAGACTGATCATAGTCTTGGCTATTGTAATGGTGCTCAATGCTGCAATAGACTCTATCTTGCCGCTATTGACGAGATATGCAATAGATCACATGATCATACCCAAGAAGTATGATGGCATGCTGACCTTCATCTCGATCAATGTCGCGGCGATCTTGCTGCAGTTTGTTCTCGTCTTTATGCTGATTGATTTTGCAGGAAGATTGGAGACAAGTATGAATTTTGATCTGCGCAAGAGCTGTATCCGCAAGTTAAACCAAATGTCGTTTAGTTATTATGATCGCACTCCAACCGGGTGGATCGTTGCCAGGCTCACTGCAGATATTTCTCGCTTGGGAGATATCGTGGCCTGGGGCATCGTAGATCTCGTGTGGGGACTTGCCATGATAATCATGGTCACAGGGATTATCTTTGCCCTCAACTGGCAATTGGCGATCATCGTGGTCTCTCTGTTACCGCTTATGGCATGGATTAGTACGAAGTTCCATATCCGGATATTGGGTAGTTATCGACAAGTGCGGAAGATAAATTCACAGATTACTCATGGATTTGGTGAAGGGATACATGGTGCCAAGACCACCAAGACACTGGTGCGTGAAAAGGCGAATTTGGATGAGTTTATGAGCATCAACCAGGATATGTATCGTAACTCTGTCAAAGCTGCCGTTACCTCTGCCCTATTCATGCCGATAATCTTGATGATATCATCCATAGGTACCGGTTTAGTGCTATGGTTAGGCGGAAGCTCTGTGATCGCTCAGGTGATAGGTTATGGTACGCTGGTGGCGTTCATTAGCTATACCATGCAACTCTATGAACCTATCTCCAATGTTGCCAGATTGTTTGCAGAATTGCAAAATGCTCAGGCTGCAGCAGAGCGTGTGTTTTCGCTCTTACAACTGGTACCGGAGATAGATCTCAGTATCCCCATGACTCCGGAGTGGAGTGCGAAGCGTATGAAAGGCAGAATCACTATCCAAAACATGAGCTTTGCTTACAAAGAAGGCAAGAGTGTTTTTAGTGATTTTAACTTAGATATTGATCCGGGTGAGAGTATCGCCCTGGTTGGTGAAACAGGAACCGGTAAAACGACGCTGGTGAATCTGATCTGCAGGTTCTATGAACCTCAAAGTGGCAGTATTCAGATTGATGAACAGGACTACAGAGCGATACCTATAGATTGGATACATACCCAGCTGGGCTATGTGCAACAGGCTCCACACTTGTTTCAAGGCTCGATCATGGAAAACATACGTTATGGTAAATTGGATGCTACAGATCAGGAAGTCATTGATGCTGCAACAGCTATCAATGCTCATGACTTTATCGTTCATTTGCCGGAGCAATATGATTATAAAGTGGGAGAATCCGGTAACTTGCTGTCCACTGGGCAAAAGCAGTTAATAGCATTTGCCCGAGTCATCCTGGCAGATCCTGCACTCTTGATCTTGGATGAAGCTACTGCGTCTATAGACACTGAAACAGAGCAGTTGTTGCAGGAATCTATTCATAAAATCCTGCAAGGCAGAACCAGTATTATTGTCGCACATCGGCTTTCTACGATTCGGGGAGTTGATAGAATCCTGATGTTGCACAAGGGTGCTATCATAGAACAGGGGAATCACCAGTCACTGATGAGATCAAAAGGTGACTACTACAATCTATATATGAATCAATTTATGCAAGAAGTTGCAGATGAAGAGTTTGCAAAGGATGCATAAACAAGATCGGGGGTGGATGATATCCATCCCCACTATCTTTACCGCAGAGTAATCTTGACAAAATAGTGCAGTGCGCTACTCGTAGAATATGATTACATTAAATGGATATAATTTACCGGATCTTGCACTAATCGAGTATGCTAAGTCGGCATCCAAGGATAAAATCAATCATCCCGATAGTGAGTTCAGATATATGGTGTTTAAACCCAGCAGAACCACTGTGGTATTGGGACAGAGCAATACAATAGAGAAATCTGTAAATGTCCAAAGATGCTTTGAAGACAATGTTGAAGTAATGAAGCGCCCTTCGGGTGGTGAAGCTGTTTTGATTTCGCCACATACCTTGATTATATCATTTTGTATTTTGGATTCGAAGTTACCCAGGTCTTCCGATATATTCAGCTTTGCCTTGGGGTGTATCCTCACTGCCCTGGCAGCAAATGGAGTTACCAATGCTGAGTTTAGGGGGATTTCTGATATAGCAATTGAGGGCAAGAAGATTCTAGGCTGTGCTATCTATAGACGCCCCGGAATGGTTTTGTATCATGGTGTTTTGAACGTCTCGGAAAGCCCTCAAAATATAGGATATTATTTATTACATCCCACCAAAGAACCGGATTACAGAGTCCACCGAAATCATGAAAGCTTTGTAACGTCTCTCTTCCAAGAAGGTTATCACATCAATATGGACATACTAAAACAGAGCATTCAGTCCGCTCTTGCAGAGACATATACATACTACTAAGGCCGGAAGTGAATCCAGCCTCAGCACAATAACAATGATCAGTTGTGGACAGGAGTATCAGAACCTATCATGCCGACTTCCATAAAGACTTCGGATATTGTAGGATGTGCATGAACTGATCTGGCAAGATCGTAAATCGTTCCTTCCATTTCCAGTAGCAAGCTCGCTTCTGCTATCATGTCGGTGGCATTGTTAGCGACGATTTGTACACCTAATACTTGTTGATACTTCGTCTCATGTAGTACTCGGATCAGTCCATTGTTGTTTCCTTCGATTATCGCTTTACCATTAGCATTCAGTGAAAACTCACTTACCCGATATTCAATATTCCCTGCTTTTAGCATCTCTTCAGTTTGGCCAACGCTTGCGATCTCCGGTTCGGTGTATATATTCAGTGGGTGCAGCAGGAAGTCAACAGGCTCGACTTTGCCATGTATATGATCGATCGCGGCAAGACCTTGCACCGATGCAGAATGTGCCAGGAAGGACTTTCCGTTCACGTCTCCAACAGCGTAGATATTGGGAATTGAGGTTTGCAAGTGTTCATTCACTGTTATAAATCCATCTGTGAGTTCGATCTCATTAGGCATGGGTGGCAGACTTGCCATTCTCAGGCTACTATTCACCACCGCATCATACTCATATTCCTTTTCTTGATAGACAATCACAGCATCCCGCACAGATATCTCATTGATGGGGAATACTTTTATCTTCTCTTTCTTGAGGATTTTATCCACTTGCATATTGATGAATTCATCATCAATTGGGAGTATTGGTGTGTCGGTAAGCACCAGTATGGGATCTATGTCTATGAATTTGAAGAACAGTGCTAATTCTACAGCCGTAGAACCACGTCCGTAAATAATTGGTTTAACTGGCAGTGTTTCAAGTCCGAACAGGGATTCTATTTCTATTGTCTTTTCTGCTCGGAAAGTGGATTGGACTGCTGGCTTGGATCCAGTACTTATCAAAATGTACTTTGTTTCCAAGATGCGTTGATCTACCTCTACTTTATGGTCAGAGAGTATCGACGCTCTTCCCTGGATGAACTCCACTCCGTTCTTCTTCCAGAGGTACTCTATACCTTTGGTAAGCTTGCGGACGCTGGTATTGGTCTTTTTCTTTACCTTACCCCAGTTAAAGTGCAGCAGATCCACATCAACTCCATCTACACCAAAAGTGTCTGCAGTTTTCACTCTTTGATATAGCTTTGCGCTTTCTATGATAGATTTCGTAGGAATGCATCCCCAGTTCAGGCACATTCCGCCCACGTATTTCTCATCGATAATCAGTGTCTTTAGGCCTGTTTGTCCTGCCCGAATAGCTGAGACATAGCCGGCGGGTCCGGCACCAATAATAATAAGATCATAATCCATTGCTTCCTCCTACAATATCAACATCTTGATCGGGTCATGAAGATAAGACAAGACTTCATTGAGGAACCTTGCCACTTCTCCACCATCAACGATTCTGTGATCCACAGACATAGAGATCGGCATGACATTGCCAATGACTATTTCATTGTTCTGCACAATCGGTTTCTGAGCAAGTTTGCCAATGCCAAAGATGGCTACTTGTGGATAGTTGATAACAGGAACAGCAAAATAACCACCTATCGAGCCGTAACTTGTTATAGTAAATGTGCCGTCTTTCATATCGTCCAAGGTGAGTTTGCGGTCTCGTGCTTTCTCGGAAATGGCGTTTAACTCGATGGCAAGTTCCAGAATGGACTTCTTATCGACATCCTTGACTACAGGTACAACAAGACCATTTTCCGTGTCCACAGCTACGCCTATATTGTAATAGTTTTTGTAAATAATATTGCCTGCTTCGACATCGATCTCTGCATTCAAACTACGGTGATGTTTCAAGGAAAGCGCAATCGCTTTAATCACGAAAGGCAAGTAACTGATACTGATTCCCTTGTCGTGATATTCCAGCTTGAGTTTCGCCCTCATATCAACCAAATCACTTACTTCCACTTCATCCATTACAGACATATGAACTGCGTTGTGCTTTGATCTACTCATGTTTTTGGCAATTGTCTTTCGAATTTGAGACATGGGCACGATTTCAATATCGTGTTCAGGAGTAGCGTTACTTAATGCTTTGGCTTGTGCTGGGACCTTAGAAGGTCTGAAGCTCTCTACATCCTTTTTACTGACGCGACCTCCGGGACCTGTTCCAGTGATGATATTGATATCAAAGCCCAGATCCTTTGCCATGGCTCGTGCTACAGGAGTGGCGAGCACTTTTCTACCAGTTGGTTTTGTTGCAGCGGCTTCAGATACCGTTTTATTCTCCATCTTACCTTCTCCGGAAGCAGGGAGGAATGCGCCATCTCCAGCGACTTCCATTGTCCCGACAACTCCAAATCCCTTTTCCTCTACCTGTTCAAAACTTGTTTTCTGAACAGTTTCTGAGGCGATAGATTGAGCTTCTTCGCCGACTATTCCCTCTATATCAATCTCGACCAGTACATTACCAACATGTACCGTTTCACCAACTGATCCATATCTGGCAGAGATAATCCCGCTCTTGGGTGAAGGTATGTCAGTAACCACTTTATCTGTTTCCATTTTAACCAAAGAATCACCGGAGCTGATGGATTGACCTTTTTCTACATACCATTCCAGGATCTTTCCTTCTTCCAGTCCTTCCCCTATGTCGGGAAATTTAAACATATACTTCATGATTCCCTCCCTTAGTACTTCACAAGTTTTTCGATTTCATAGAAGATACGCTCCGGAGTAAGCATGTAGAACTTCTCTCCCAATGGTAATGGGATGACAGTATCAAAGCCCGTCAAACGAGTTGGAGGTGCTTCTAAGCTCAAGAATGCTTCTTCGTTTACAATTTGCAGCAGTTCAGCAGCCGGTCCATAACTTTGTGGAGCTTCTGTCACAACAAGTACTCTCCCTGTTTTTTGAACAGATTGCCGAATAGTATCGCGATCTATGGGCCAGATTGTTCTCAAGTCTATCAATTCAACCGAGATACTTTTTGCCTTTGCCATTACCATAGCTTTTTGCACTTCACGTACCATTGCACCATAGGCTATGACAGTAATGTGTTCACCTTTATTCAAAATACTAGCTTTCCCGATTGGGATAGTGTATTTTTCTTCAGGAACTTCTTGCTTAATGGCTCTATAAATTCTCTTAGGTTCCAGGTAGATCACAGGATCGTTATCCTCAATTGCTGAAATCAATAGTCCCTTGGCGTCATAGGGAGTAGAAGGAATGACTACTTTAAGGCCGGGAGTATGTCCAAAGTATGCTTCTGGACTTTCGGAATGATGCTCTAGGGCATTTATTCCACCCCCGTATGGGATGCGGATAACCATCGGAACTTCAAACTTTCCTCGTGTACGATTTCTGAATCTGGCAACGTGAGAAATAATCTGGTTAAAGGCAGGAAAGGAGAAACCGTCAAATTGCATTTCGATTATAGGTCTAAGACCGGATATTGCCATTCCCAAAGCCGTGCCGGCAATAGCCGATTCTGCCAGAGGAGAGTCAAATACTCTACTATTTCCGTGCTTAAGCTGCAGTCCCTCTGTTACACGAAACACTCCACCCTCGACACCGACGTCTTCCCCATATACTACAATGTTCTTATCTTCAGACAATTTAATGTCCATCGCATCTGTAATTGCTTGCACTAAGGTCATCACTTTCATTTTACACCTCCGACATGATTCAGATAGTTTTGGTAATTGTTCTTCTGTCTTTTCAATTCATCCGGTAGGTTTTCATACATATAGTCAAATACATCGTCCAGTTTGTATTCTGGGTATGCTTCTGCTTTCTCAAATTCACTGTCAATTTTCTTTTTGTACTGAGCTATCAGTTTCTCATCTTCAGATGGATCCCAGAGTTTCTTGGATATCAGATAAGATTGCAAACGCTTCAATGGATCTTTCAGTGCCCATTCATCTTCTTCATCCTTTGTTCGGTATCTGGTTGGATCGTCCGAAGTGGTATGTGCTCCTTGCCGGTAAGTCTTTGCTTCTATCAGAAATGGTTTGTTTTCTTTGAGAACGAACTCCCTAGCGAAACTCAGGACATCGTGCATGGCAAAAAAGTCGTTACCATCTACTGCAATTGATTTTACATCGTAGGCAACGCCTTTGACTGCCAGGTTCAATGATCTGGTTTGCATCTTGAGTGGCACAGAGATCGCAAATCGATTGTTCTGCACCACGAAAACTACAGGTACATCCCATACAGCTGCAAAATTTAAAGCTTCGTGAAAATCTCCTTCTGAAGTTCCACCATCACCCACATAAGCAAATGCTACAGCCTTTTCTCCCTGATACTTCATCGCATAGCCAATACCAACAGCGTGAAGCAATTGCGAAGCAATGGGGACAGAAATCGGTAGCATCCTCTTAGCATTGAGAAACTTTGAGCCATCTTCATGCCCTTTAAAATACAAGAATATCTCCCACAGGGAAACTCCTTTTGCTAACCACGCTCCCAATTCCCGAAATGCCGGCACCAGCCAATCCTCAGGCTGTATTACTTTACCTGATGCAATATGTATTGCCTCCTGACCTAAGTTCGGTGGGTATGTAAACATCCTGCCTTGTCTTTGATAACTAACAGCCATAAAGTCTGCAGTGCGCTCGAATAATAAATCTTTATAGGCTTGCACAATTTCTTCATCTTTGAGATCGGGTATCCAATCCTTGATGATCACTTTCCCATCGTTATCAATTACTTGGTATGTTTTATCATCTATCGGTTTGAATTTATCTAGTGTTTTCAAGTTAAACATCTTATACTCCTTGACTTTATTATATCCTACCAATATAATATGCATTACATGTAAGATAGCAAATACTAATTACTATGTCTCCCTGATTGACGCACTTATCTCAGTTCTTATCCTGGCACTCTTTTATCATGAAAGTGGGTAGCTTTTACAATCGATCGTTATTTGTAGAAAAACAACTCTTTATCATTGTCCAACCATAGCTTGTTTACTTGTCCAACATAGAGAGTATGGTCTCCGCTTCGGATTTGATTGATTATGCTGCACTCCATATTTACGATTGCATCTGTCAGGACAGGTAGTTTATTGAGTTTACCCGGAATGTGTTTCACATTTCCCACAGCAAATTTATCAATATCTCGACCGGATTGAGATCCGCACAGTTTTAAAAGCTCTTGCTGTTCGATTGATGGAAATACGAGGTTGAAATATCGATTTGCCTCCAGACAATCATAAGAAAACCGAGTATGTCCTATCGAGATGGCAAACATAGGGGGTTGTATTGATGTTCTCGTAAACCACTCTACGGTTATAAGATTGTAACCTCCATCAGGCTTCTCAGTAACGACCAATGCTACTTTCGAGTTTTTGCGTATATATGAGTTTACATCAGACATATCATTAACTAATATCATAATTCCTCCATGCTTCTTTTATAGTACAATATATCCACGAACTTCATCTATGCAATTGGTACATGAATTTTGTTGACGTCTTTCTAATAAACATAATCATTGCCTCTCAGAGTACAGATAGAACTGTGCAACATGCAAAAGTATTTAACTAATGGAGTATATATGCGGAAACTGGTTATTTTCATCGTCCTCATTAGCATCCTTTTAGGTGGTTGTGGGAAAGTTATCAAATCGAACAAAGTAAAAGTGACTTTCTGGCACGGACTCAGTGGTCCACTTGGTGATGTCCTGAACGAAATGATAACTGACTTTAACAAAACTCATAAAGACATAGAGATTGTACCCAATTCTGTTAGTAGCTATACTGCACTGTCTCAAAAACTGATGGCATCAATCCAGGCAAACAAGCAACCCGATATTGCACAAGTATTTGAATCGTGGACTTCGAAGTACATTGAGGGTGATGTTCTGGTTAGTATCAGTGACCTTATTGCTACCGATAGTGATTTTACAGATGAAGACAGAGCAGACATCTATTCCGTCTTTTTAAATTCTAATACCTTCAATGGAAAGATTATGTCTTTCCCTTTCAATAAAAGCGTTAGAGCCTATTTTTACAATAAAGATGCCTTCTATCGTGCCGGGCTGGACCCCAATTATTTCCCGGCTACTTGGGATGAATTCCGTAAATACTGCAAGCTATTAACCGATACTGATCCTGCGGTCAAACGCCCCACAAAATACGGAACCAATTTCAATGTAAATGAATGGCAGTTTATCAATCTTCTTTACCAAGCTGGTGGGGAGATCATCAATTCGCAAAACAAACCCGTCTTAAATAGTGCATATGGTGTTGAAGCTCTCACCTATATCGCAGATTTGATCAACAAAGACAAGACAGTGTATCTGGTTCGTGAATATGAAGGTCAAAACGATTTCTTGGCCGGTGTGGTTGCTATGTATGAAGGTTCCAGCGTTTCGATCACACATATGCGTCAGCAACCGATTAACTTTAACATCGGTTACGCTCCGCTTCCAACCTATAGAACCAATAAAAGCGCTGTCAGTGGTGCAAATATAGTTATCTTCAAAAGCGGTGATCCCAAACGTGAAAGAGCTGCCTGGGAATTTATCAAGTGGTTTACAGATACTGAACAAACTGCTAAATGGTCTTCCCGTACCTGCTATATGCCGGTGCGCAGAAGTGCTATGAATTCCCCCACTATCCAATCGTTCCTTTCTGAATCGCCCCAATTCCGTGCAATATTTGAACAACTGGAAAATGCAGTCTATGAACCTCAAAATGCCGCCTGGTTTGAAGCCAGAATGGAACTTAAAGGATTCTTGGAAAAGGCTATTAAAGGAGATGACACTCCCCAAAATGCCCTGGATGATGCTGCTAAATTGTTCTCGGATATGATCTCCAAAAAGTAAAGTAAGCATGAAGATCCAAGAACTTGTTTGCGGTAACCTCTTTAAGAGTTATTATGTAATAGAAACTCAATATGGAGGCACCTCATGGTTGTCGAATTGAATAATGAGAATTTTAGCAAAGTAACGTCTACAGGCGTAGTGTTAGTGGATTTCTGGGCTGCATGGTGCGGGCCTTGTAAAATGCTCTCACCTATAGTAGATGAAGTTGCTGAAGAAGATAGCTCTGTTGTAATTGCAAAACTTAACGTAGACGAATTCCCTGAACTCGCAGGGAAGCATGGTGTAATGAGCATTCCGACACTAATGTTTTTCAAAGATGGAGTGCTCCAAGACACATCGATCGGAGTTGTTTCCAAAAATGTGATTAAGACTAAACTGGAACAGCTCAAAAGCTAATATTTGTTTTTGATACTCCTCATGCTTATGAGGAGTATTTTTTTTGCATCTACTTCTCCAATGTCCCCAGGATCACATTCAGTACATGCATCATCTTTGACAACAGATTGGATCAAGTCCGAAGAGTCACCATTTATCATGGCTATGTAGATCAATCTTATTAATGACACAAGTAAATCAGCCATTTTACCATCTTCTTAACAATAACAAACTCTGGTGTAGCAGTGGTACTTCCCTCGTGATTCCGAGTTCCTACCCGGGGTTCACGAGGGAGTCACAAGGGAGTCACCTCGGATTGGAGTAAGGTGCAAACAAAAGACAATTCTGTAGCTAATGACAAGTTCAATTACCCGTACCCACATTTTGTTAGTCACAAATGAGTAACTAGATGCTGAGTAATATGTCGTTAAACCACTCTCAGCAGCTTTTGTGACGAAAAAGGCTGCTATATCTATTGACATAATAAATAGATTCAAAAAATATGGATGGCTAATGAAGATATAAGAGGATTGTCGCATGTTTAAAGAGCCTTATCACTTTAATATTGAACGATACATTGATCCCAAGAGATTCGAGCAAATCAAGTCATTTGCTAAAGATATTCCAAAGCCTGTATTGGTAATAGATACTAAAATCATCGAAAGCAAATATAAAGAATTGGCGAAAAGTTTGCCTTGCGCCCAGATCTACTATGCAGTCAAAGCGAATCCCATGGATGAAGTGATCATGCTTCTGGCAAGTTTGGGATCAAACTTTGATATTGCATCACGTTATGAACTGGATCAAATGCTAAGATTGGGGATATCTCCCGATCGTTTGAGCTATGGTAACACTATCAAGAAACTCACTGATATCGCTTACTTTTATGAGAAAGGTGTTCGCTTGTATGCCACAGACTCCGAATACGATTTGAAGAACTTGGCAAAAGCAGCTCCCGGAACCAGAGTATTCTACAGAATATTGACCGAAGGAACTGGGGCAGACTGGCCTCTATCCCGTAAATTTGGAGCGCATCCTGATGTATTGTATCATTTGATTTTGGAATCTGCAGAACTAGGACTGATCCCGTGGGGCATTTCTTTCCATGTGGGTTCTCAACAAAGAGACATTGGTCAGTGGGATGATGCTGTAGCAAGATGTAAGTATCTATATGATGCCGTAGCAGAAGAAGGGATAGAACTCAAAATGATCAATATTGGCGGTGGATTCCCCGCCAATTATGTAGATCCCACTTTTTCCGTACCCGAATATGCCGAAGAAATCATGCGATTCATCGAAGAAGATTTTGGTGATAATAAACCCATTATCATATTAGAACCAGGAAGATCCCTCACTGCTGATTCCGGAGTATTGGTAAGTGAAGTGGTAAACCTCAGCCGCAAGTCCAAAAACAACCTATATCAATGGGTATATCTGGATGTCGGCAAGTTTGGAGGTTTGATCGAAACCATAGATGAATCTATCAAGTTCCCAATATTCTTTGACAAAGAAGGGATGGCAGAAGAGATCATTCTTGCCGGACCTACTTGCGACAGTATGGATATCCTATATGAACACTACAAATATCATATGCCGGAGACAGTGATCCCGGGAGATTTGGCCTATATATTTACCACAGGAGCATATACTCAAAGCTATAGTTCTGTAAATTTTAATGGCTTCCCTCCTCTCCGCGCTGAATGCTTAATAGATTGATATAAATTAACATAAAAGCTAAGGAGTATGGCATGAAGTACTTACCTGTAGAAATCTTGAAAGATTTCATGATCGAAGTATTTTGCAAAGTCGGTGTACCTTTGGAAGATGCCAAGATCTGTGCTAACGTTCTGATAGCATCAGATTTGAGAGGCATCGAATCACATGGTATAGGAAGATTGAAGATGTACTATGACCGGATCAAGCTGGGAATCCAATTCCCTGAAACCAAAATAGACGTCATCAAAGACAAATATGCCACAGCCGTTTGGGACGGTAATCACGGTATGGGTCATGTAATTGGCTATCGGGCAATGCAAACTGCAATAGATAAAGCCAAGCAATTTGGCCTGGGAGCTGTAGCAGTACGCAATTCCACTCATTATGGAATTTGCGGCTATTATGCTGAAATGGCTACCAAGCAGGATATGATCGGCATGACTTTCACAAACGCTCGTCCTTCAGTATGCCCCACTAATGGCGTAGAGCCCTTATTGGGAACAAATCCAATTTGCTTCGGAGCTCCAACAGACCTCCCCTATCCATTCCTTTATGATGCTGCTACTTCCATCTCACAACGTGGAAAGGTTGAACAATATGCTCGTGAAGAAAAGGACACTCCTCCCTACTGGGCGATCAACCTGAAAGGGGAACCTCAAACAGATACCAAACGTTTGCTTGTAGATTTGATCAAGCAGACTGCTTCGATGTTACCAATTGGTGGCAGTGAAGAAGTAACCGGAAGCCATAAAGGCTATGGATTATCGACTATGGTCGAGATCCTTAGTTCTGCACTCCAAAATGGTGGTTTTCTAAACCAACTGTTGGGTATGAATCAAGATGGAAGTGCAGCACCCTATAAGTTAGGGCATTTCTTCATGGCAATCAATATTGATTTCTTTACTGAGATTGTCGATTTTAAGAAAACCTGCGGGGATATCTGCCGGGAACTCCAGAATTCAAAACTCTTCCCGGGTCAGGATCGCATATATGTAGCCGGAGAAAAAGAATATGAGAACGAATTGCAGGTGTTAAAACGTGGAGTTCCGATCATCCCGAATTTACAAAAAGATATAGAGTTCATGCAAGCTGAATTAGGCATATCAATGCTGAACCTGTAAGGTTCTAGTTGACATTGCACGGTTCTCTTGTTAAACTATAAAAAAAACGACTTAGGAGAGTCTAAATGAAAAAGGTACTATTAATACTAATCACAGTATTCGCATTTGGTGCATTACTCGCAGTTGAGTTTGATTTCAGTGGAGAGTTACGTGAACGGGCAGCAATGTATAATAACGCTTCTGAAAAAGACGGTGGTCATATTGACAATCGGATGATTCTAAGCATGCAATCACAGCTCGATCCCAGATTGGACATCGCACTCAAGTTAGAAATTGGAAACATTATCTGGGGAGACCCAGGAACAGGCGGAAATATTTCAACTCGTGGAATCAATATCGAAACACTGGAACTGTATTTAGATCTTAAATTCCCTTCTATCGAGAGTCATGTCCGAGTCGGTCAGCAATATTGGGGTGATCATAGAAGCTTAATCCTCGATGATCAATTTTCCGGCATAATATTTAGCATGGATAACTTCATGTCTTATAAGACAGACTTTGCTTTTATCAAAGCTGTAGAAAATAACAGGAACAAGAAGGATGACTTCAACGTATTTTTCGTAAATATCATCGCAGAGCAGCCATTTGATTCCGGTTTATTAGCACTGTTAGGTAGAGACCAGTTTATGAAGGCTACCAACATTACTCTTATGCCATATGTTGTTTTGCCGATAGGTCCAGCCAAGTTGGATGCAACTTTGTTTGTAGATTATCAAACTACCCTAAATCAAAAAGATCGCTTCGGTATCGGCACAGCTCTCAGAGCCGAAATGAGTATGGATGAACTCGAAGTTTATGGTGATATTCTTGTAGTTTCAGAAGATGGATTGACTACTGTTTCTCCTTACTATCAAAGTGGATTGTATTTGTATAGCTATGGCTCCCTGCATGATGGTGTCGGGATCTATTGGAACGACGATTATAGTGCTGCATCAAATTCAGACGGTTACTTGTCTGCAGTATTTGGCATGAAATATCCTCTCATGGACAACATGAAAGTCTTTGGTGCAATCGGTTCTGTAAATACATTTAAAGACTCTGTGGGTGTAGAATTGAATGCCGGTTTGGAATACAAGCTGATTGAAGATACTATGAAAGTGTGTCCCTTTGGAGCTTTGGCATTCCCTAACGCAGGTGCTGATATGAACTACTTATTGGGAGCTAACCTTACAGTTAACTTCTAAATAATATCGTAGAATAACAAAAGCCCCTGCAAAATGCAGGGGCTTTTTTAATGGTTAATTGATACTATTTCATCAGCATCATCTTCATCAATTCAGTTCTATTGGCGGTTTTCACTCTTACAAAGTATACTCCGGAAGCTACACTGCGGCCACCGTCATCTACTCCGTTCCATTGAATTGTCTGTGAACCGGATTTCAACTGTCCGTTAAACAGTGATTTCACCTTCTGACCTCTGAGATTGTAAATATCGAGTGACGTGTCACCCGACTTACCTAAGTAGAAGCTGATATTCGTGGTAGGATTGAAAGGATTGGGATAAACCTTCATTGCAGAGATCGCAGGCATCACCAAATCCGAATTGCTTACAGGGAAATTGCGAACCAGCAATGTTCCATTGATTATACCTGTCTGAGCCGGAGTAAAAGTAAAGGTATCTCCATTATAAAGATGATGACCAACTCCTCCTATCCAGAGAGTAATGGTATAGTTTTGCGGTACCATAGTCTGATCAAATGTAAAGGTTACGGGATCCAAGGAAGGTACATCCAAACATAAATCCCATACTTTACTTGTCTCAGTCCCTGATACAAACTCGGCTTTGTACTCACAATTGAGCTGGCTGTCCAAGAACAGTGTATCAGCCGCTGCAGTTCTATTCAAATAGAATCTAAGGCTCGGGAATGGTTTTATTATAGGTTCCGGTAGATCAATCCTAAAGTCATATGCATCACTGCTGATTGCAGATGCGCCAATGGCTATTTTGTCCGTGTCATAGCCGGCTTGAGCAGCAGAAACTTTTAGTTCCCAACGAGCAGGAATCGGCACTACTTCCGGAGCATTAAAATATGGTATAAACGTGATCAATGAAGATCCGATTGAATTTCCGTAGTATTTGATTAAGAAAGATTCATAAGGTTCAATGGTATCAACCTGCTCATAGCTACCATTGCGATATACATAAACGCCACGGGATATCAACTGCTGATTTATCATTTCGCCAAACTTGTATCTGACACCGTTAATCCAAAACAGAATATCCTTGATTTTGTATGAACATAAATGTGGATTTGGTATAAGGTTCCATCCTTGAACAAGAGAGAATGAAATACTATCTCGTAGCACAGCATTGTTTGAACTGTAGAAGCTCGGTTCATCATTATGAATCCAATATCCCTTACCAAATTCAAAGTTTGAAGTTGGTTGCCATGCAGTACTTGCTCCTTGAATATAGCCCGTTCCGGTACCACCAAATACAGTTGTAATGGGAAGCACTGACGGACTCCAGATGTTTGATCTCATGTTCCAACCATCAATAGTAGTGCAGAGATTCATCAGAGGAACCAATCCAAATGAATAGCTAGATTCATAACGTGTCGCTACACCGTCAACAGCCCATGCATCAACCACCAGTTTAGCATTTTGCATATCCGCTGTTGAAGATACCATATAGTTGTAACTACTGGTTGTACCAGGAATGTTGGAAGCTACAAATATGCTGTCGATCCCGTTTTGGATCGAAAGATTTACGTGATCCAAGAGGAAGGAATTCTGCGGATACCAAGTGAAATTAATGTTACTTCCACCTTGATAAATACGATTTAAACCGCTACCAATTGTGATTTTGGGCTGCAGATTTCCCCAATACAAAGTCATGGTTCTATTGTTACTATTTGACACAGTAAAGTTATAGGGACCTGTTAGTAAGTTGCTCCAGGTGCCATTGCCACTATCGTATAAGTACAGCTTCTCTGCTCTTGAGAAATTGGGAGAAGCTTCGATATACAACGGCTGACTTGTGAGATCAGAGCGTACTCTCATGATCCAAGTCTTGACTTCGCTATCCAGATTGTAGTCTGCTTTTATCTCACGGGACAATTGAGTTCCATTATTTCCCCAATACTGCTCCCAAAAGGCATTCCAAACAAAGTTTGAACCACTTGGATTGCTCTTACTCACATCAAAATACGTATCTTGTCCATCAGAGGCAAATGGATTGTTTGCAAAAGATATTGCATCTGTTTTAGTGCTATCTGCATTTCTAACTGTCAGAGTATGAATCGGTCTAGGACTTGCATTTGATGGGTAATTATAAAAGAACTCCATGTCATTGGTATTAGTAGCACTGATCATGTATGTGTAGTAAGTATTATTTGCAGCATGAGTATCCCACCATTCAAAAGAGGAGGCAGTGCTATTGGATAGACTGGGGTTTGTGAGCCAGGAGTCCATTAGTGAATAATCTCCCTGTCCCACTTTACGATATACTTTAAAGCCTTGGTTGTTTGTTTGACCGGAGACTGTCCAATAGACACGTACAGTTCCATCCATTCCATATGCATTCATAGCAACTATGTTTGCTGGAGCGGGTCTGGACATAACTTCGTTCGACACAGCTGATACATTTCCATTTTTGTCCAATGCTCTAATCTTGAAGTAATAGATATTGGAGTTTTGTAAACCTGTAACATTGATCTGATCACATGCCTGTGAAGCTAAGAAACTATTGTTGTTTCGGGAGAAAGTCTGGTAGGTCACTTCATCATTGGGTATCGTAGAATAGAGAATCTGGTAGGTGTCAAAGTCATAGCTGAAACTACGGTCCCATTTCAAAGTAATATGGTTTAGTGATTGATTGTAAACCTGGAGATTTTCTGGATTGGAAGGTGCTACTCCATCATTCATCTGGAACATTTCGTCAAACAGAGTATCCATATCCTGATACCAACGTGAATAGTAATTGGTTGCATTGGTAAACAGATTGTTGTAATCCCAGCGCCGAGTACTTTCATTCCATCCATAAAACCACTTATAGTTGTTGTCGGTTTCATCGTAAGAATTCGGTAATTCATCCATTTCTATATGAAAGAAAGGATCATAGGAGTCATAATCGTTCCAACCGGAAAGAGTATAAAGCATGGGCACATTGCCTTCCGCCCCGGGTAAGTCGATATTGCCATTCACAGGATACGTATTTTCGCCGTCTGTGAATTCAAAGTCATGAACAGTATAGTGCACAGCGTAGAAGTCATTGAGATATACATTGCTGTGTGTTCCGACTGTATTTGCAGGAATCATAAGATTTGATCCCCGGTTTATCAAGTCGTGTTTGAGATTTGATAAATCTCGTATGGGGAGATTAGGGCAGTATTTCTGATTTCCGGCAGACACTTGGACGTTGGCATAACCGACATGTCTATTCCAGTCATAGGAATGAATCTGAGCCGAAAACTCCCGAATTCCATATTCAGATCTGATCAAATCACTAAATTGTTGATAACATACATTCAAGGGATGATTTGATACTCGTGTGGGATCGCTGAGTGATTTGGAATTGTAAAAGGGAGGTACATTAGTCCACTTTACTTCACGTCCGGCTCCGTTAATCATCATGAATTTTGCATTCCACAGCTGAAATGCTTCTAAGGCTATTGCCGGTGCAATAAAGTCATCATTGGGATGTGGTACTGTAACAATAACCGGTCTTGTTGCTTCTGGATTATAAATAAATATACCCCAGCCATACTCAAAGGCACCATATTCATCATCGTCTTCGATAGTAGTCCCATTGTCATCAAAGTTCGAGTAATCCGGGACTTCACGTAACATATAGTATGTTCTCTGTGTTTCAGTATCATTGAACTTGACCACTTGATACGGATATCCTGCATTTGTAATCAAGCTTTGCGCCAGATTCCAGTTCTGAGCCAAAAAAGCAACTGTAATGCTTCCCCAGTTTGTCATATCTGACGTTGTAGGTACACGGAAATCTCCAAACCCATTTGTCTGACGATCATACGGTGCATACAAGTTGTAATTTGCTGAAGCAATGCCTTCCGCAATATGTGAGACCCAATTGTCATACTGGCTATTGGGCTCGTGCCCCATCATAAAATTTCTTAGTGATCCTGTCTCTTCAATAATAGCCGGTAGCTGGCTAAAACATAATGCTAACAGAATGATAACGAATAATCTTCGCATAGTATCTCCCATGTTAGATAGTTGCAAAAATTTCAGATGTCCCCCTTAGGACCCTGAAAAAAAAAGGCTGTTTTACGGTTCAAATCGATGATCGCAAAACAACCTTAATATACTCATAAGAGGTTTTTACAATTTACCGATTTCAATTCCGCGTTTTATTGCTTTCAAGTTTTGTTCCAATAAATCGGGGTTCTTAGCCTTTAAAAATGCAGTTAAATCCTCTTCAATTGTTTCATATTTAATGATATTAGTTCTTCCAATAACCGCACCTATAGCCAGCATATTCAAAACACGCATACTACCAATCTCTACGGCAATAGAAGAAAAAGGAGCTGCCACAAACTGGATATCGTCACGTTTTAGGCCATGAGGACACATTCCTGTATCAACGACAAGGACTCCACCAGGTCTAATGGTCGGTCCGAATTTATCTAATGATGGCTGATTGAGAGCTACCAAGATATCCGGATAACTGACAATAGGAGAAGCAATAGGCTCATCCGAAACAACTGCAGATACATTCGCTGTACCACCACGCATTTCAGGACCATAAGACGGGAGCCATGAGACGTGTTTTCCTTCTGCCATGCCGGCTTTCGCAATAAACTTTCCAATGGTCAATACGCCCTGTCCACCAAATCCTGCACAAATAATTTCAGCTTTCATTATTCGACTCCTTCACCTTTATCACGTAGGCATCCAACTTTAAAGAACGGTAACATGTTCTCTTTAGCCCATTCACGAGATTTTAAGGGATCGATACCCCAGTTCGTGGGACATGTGCTGATAAATTCTACAAAAGTAAAGCCACGACCTTCCTTATTGTACAAAAGAGCTTTCTTGACTGCTTTTTTGGCTTTAATAATGTCTGCAGGTGTCAGCAGTGAGACTCTCTCTATGTAATAAGGAGCTATAAGAGAATTGATTAACTCACTTACACGGATCGGAAAACCGATATCATCAGTTTTTCTGCCATATGGTGATGTTGTTGTTTTCATTTCAGGCAATGTTGTAGGAGCCATTTGACCACCAGTCATACCATAGATGGCATTATTGACAAAGAAAACGGACATGTGTTCACCACGGTTTGCCGCATGCACTATTTCAGCAGTACCGATAGCTGCCAGATCACCATCACCTTGGTATGTAAATACGTGCATATTGGGACGGGCTCTCTTGATACCTGTGGCAACTGCAGGGGCTCTGCCATGAGCAGCCTGAGCCATATCAAAGTCAAAAAATTTATAAGCAAATACAGAGCAACCAACCGGGGCTACGCCTGTCATTACATCATTGAGTCCCAGTTCGTCAACAGCTTCAGCTATTAAACGATGAGCGACACCATGGAGGCACCCCGGGCAGTAAGTAAAACTTAGCTTTGTCAGGGCTTTTGGTCTTTGAGCGATAATTTCCATTCATTCCTCCTTAAAAGCACTCTTCAAGTTTTGTTTTAATTTCTGCGGGAGTAAAGACAATACCGCCTACTTTTCCCCAGAAATCTACAGGCACTTTACCATTGACAGCGATTTTCACATCATCGAGCATCTGACCCATATTCAGCTCAAAAACGTATACTTTCTTCACGTTTTTGCCTATTGCAGCATCAATCTCTTGATATGGGAAAGGCCATACAGTGATGGGACGAATCATGCCAATACTCTTGCCTTCGACTTTCAGTTCGTTGATTGCCGATTTCACAATACGAGAAGCAGTACCCCATGCCACGCATAATATTTCATTATCATCAGAAACGTTGTAAGACTCGTAGCGAAGCTCATTTTTTTCGATGGTAGCATAATTATCATACAAGTTGTAAACATGCTGTTCCAGTACACTCGGGTCGATTTCTAAGCTATTAATCTCGTGATGGTGATGTTCAGGTCCTTCTACATTGGGACAAATACACCAGTCATGGTGTTGAGAGTTCAAAGCTTCAATTTCTTCAGCAGTTTTTGCGGGTTTGAATTCAACGGGCTCCATCATTTGACCCAACATACCATCAGCCAAAATCATTACAGCTGTACGATATTTATCTGCCAGATCAAAGGCTTCTCCTGCCATGTCCGCAAATTCTTGTACGGAGCTTGGTGCTAATACAATGAGGTGATAATCTCCATGACCGCCACCTTTTACTGCTTGGAAATAGTCACTTTGTCCGGGTTGAATATCGCCCAAACCGGGACCACCACGTTGTACGTTGATAATAACTGCCGGAAGTTGTGCCCCGGCAATGTAGGAAATACCTTCCATCTTGAGTGATATACCTGGAGAAGATGAAGAAGTCATGACTCTGCGTCCTGCTCCTGCTGCTCCATAGACCATATTGATAGCTGCTACTTCACTTTCAGCTTGCAAGAAGGTGCCACCAACTTTGGGCATCATCTTAGCCATGTACTCGATCAATTCGCTTTGGGGAGTGATGGGATACGCAAAATACAGACGACAACCGGAACGAATTGCGGCTTCAGCAACTGCTTCATTACCTTTCATTAAAACTTTAGTCATCTAATCCCTCACTTCTCAATTATTATTGCTACGTCAGGGCATGTAACATAGCACATTTTGCACGCAATACAAGCGTCCTGATTAAAACATTCTGCATAGTGATACCCTTTGGCATTGATCTGTTCCGAGAAACGAATGATCTTCTTCGGACACGCTTCAATGCAGAGACCACAGCCTTTACAGTAATTTGGGTCAACCGTCATTTTGGGCATGGTTGCACTCCTTCATTTGATTTTCTTTCTTCTGTGATAATGAGAAATTAGCGGATAATCTGTCAAATCTTTTCTTAGGGTTTTGCCTAACACAGTCGTGAATTTTGTCTGATAGAAGCTAATTCGGCCGTAACTGACATAAACATCAGCAATTTTAAAATCTCCCCCTCGGCAATAAATGTGCATACTTTCTCATTTTGCTACTTGCTTCGATCTCAGGTGATCCCCTCGTGACTCCCTCGTGAAGCCCTTGTCGCGACGAGGGAATCGCCAGAGAAGCACGACACTTGCGCCTAGGATTGCAGTAGCCTTGCTTTATAAAACAAGAGCCGAACTATTTCTAATACGGCTCAATACTATTTTGGGGAATTATATACTTAGTTTCTACCAATCCCGTAATAAGTGAATCCCAGTTCTTTTACTTGCCGGGGGTCATAGAGATTTCTGCCATCAAAGATCACTTTTTGTTTCAGCAATTCGGCAATCCGTGGAAAATCCGGATAACGGAATTGATGCCATTCTGTAATTAGCAGCATAGCATCTGCATTTTGTAATGCTTCATACTCGTTTTCACAATACTGGACGCCGGAAACACCTTCAAGACGGTGTTTAGCCTCATTCATAGCAACGGGATCGAAAACTCGCACAATAGCACCAAGTGAGAGCAATTCTTCAATGATAACAATTGATGGAGCTTCACGCATATCATCGGTTTGGGGTTTGAATGCCAATCCCCAGATCGCAAAGGTCTTACCCTTCAAATTGCTTCCGAACTGTTGCTTGACCTTGTTGACCAGTACATGCTTCTGCTCATCATTAACGGCTTCCACAGCATCGAGTAATTGCGGGTTCAAACCTTCTTTTTTGGACATGTGGATCAAGGCTTTAACGTCTTTGGGAAAACAGCTACCGCCGTATCCAACTCCGGGATAGATAAATTTGTAGCCAATTCTGGTATCAGAACCAATGCCATTGCGTACTTCTGCCACGTCTGCTCCCATTACTTCACATAGCCTGGCTATCTCGTTCATAAATGATATCTTGGTTGCTAGCATGGCATTTGCAGCATACTTTGTCATCTCTGCAGAGCGTATGGACATCGTTATCACGCGGTCACTGGTACGATTGAAGGGCGAGTACAATACTTTCATGATCTCTCCGACCTGTACGTTATCTACACCGACCACAACTCTATCCGGCCTCATAAAATCATCTATTGCAGCACCTTCTTTGAGGAATTCAGGATTTGATACTACGTCAAATTCAAAATCTACTCCGCGTTCATGAAGCACTTTCTTCATTTCGGCAATTACTAAGTCTGCAGTACCTACCGGAACAGTGGATTTATCTACAACGATCTTGTATTCATTCATATATAGTGCGATGTCACGAGCCACTGCCAAAACATATTGTAAATCGGCTGAACCATCTTCATCAGGAGGAGTACCGACAGCGATAAATATCACCAGAGATTGTTCTACAGATGTCTTGAGATCCATGGTAAATGAAAGTCTTCCGCCTTCAGAATTACGGCGCACCATATCTTCCAATCCCGGTTCAAATATCGGTATTTCACCAGTGATTAGTTTGTCAATTTTGGTGCTGTCGTTATCAACGCAAATTACGTTGTTACCCATTTCGGCAAAACAAGTGCCGGTTACAAGTCCTACATATCCTGTGCCAACTACTGCTAATTTCATTTTGACCTCATCTTCTATGTATTTTTAAAATAATCTATCGTCTGGGCAATCCCATCTTTTAAACTGTACTTCGGTTCCCAGTTAAGCACTTCTTTAGCCTTGTCAATATTAAGTAGATTTCTCCGCAGATCACCTGCTCTGGCAGATCCTGAAGCTGCAGAATATTTGAAGCCTATTTGCAGTGCAAGTTCATTATACAATTCAGTTGTGTTGGTTTCTGTGCATGTGCCAATATTGATTGTTTCACCATCTCCCAGATCCAGGGCTTGCACATTTGCATAGACCACATCAGCCACGTAGACATAATCTCGGATCATGCCCATGGGAGATTCCGGGTAAGAGTAGATAGCGGGTGTGATTCCTTTCAGCATCTGGCTGATAAATGTAGCAACCACCCCTCCCTCACCTTGTGATACTTGGCGAGGTCCATAGACGTTTGCATACCTCAAGATCGTATAATTTAAGCCATGATGGTGATTGTAAAACTTGATGTACTGCTCACCCGCCATTTTGTTGATAGCATATATAGATAAAGGTAAGGGTGTGCATGTCTCTTTAGTAGGATACTCTTCAGTATCGCCATAGATTGCTCCACCGGAGGAACTGAAGATAATTTTATGAGTGTTATACTTAATGCATGCCTGGAGGATATTGACGAGCCCCAGAGCATTCACTTGAGTGTCGTACATGGGATCCATGATAGAGTTTGGTACAGAGACATGAGCAGCAAGGTGATTTACGATGTCCGGTTTCTCGGCTTTAAAAATTGCTTCAGTCTCTGAAGAGCAGATATCAGCTTGATAAAACTTTGCCTTGGGATTGATATTTCTAATTGCGCCTGAGGATAGGTTGTCCAATACTAAAACTTCGTGCCCAGCCTCAAGGTATGAATCCACAATGTGAGATCCTATGAATCCGGCGCCACCGGTAACTAAGATTTTCATATTACACCTTTAATGTTACATTGTATCAACAACTACGTACTCTCCAACTATTTTCACATCCGAGGGATTGACTTTTACCATTACCGCTTGGTGCAGCATGTTTACCTGTAATCTCACTTCTCCGATTTTTGTGTGGTCCTCGACGACACCACGTAGCCCTTTGAGAGGACCTTTGATAATCTCGACTTCCAAGCCGGATGATAGCCACAACGCATTCTCAAAGTCAGCGTTTTTCTTGCTACCGTTATAGATAAAGCTCAGCTCATCAAGCAGTTCACGCTCGTGCTGGACTTTGATGAAATTTGCAGCATAGCCAGTGATCTTCAAGATGTCCCGTTGAGTAGGATTCAATCTTGAAAACACGTATCCTGGGAACATAGGTTTGGTAAAGACCACTTTTCGATATTGATAAGAGTGTACAGAATTGAATTGAGGAAGATAATAGACGATATCTTTCAATCTGGCATAATCTGCCAGTTTCTTTTCACACCTTGGTTTGGTGTGAATGACATACCATCTATCATCTCCCTCAGAGATACTAAAGTCTCCATTCAAGTCATGCACTATAACAGGCTTATGTGTAGCCATGTGCGATTACTCTCCAGGTGACGATTTACAAACGTTCAATATTGTCAGCTGTTAGGTCTTTGCATGCATTTCTGGTATCGAGTACTGCAATGCCGGTACTGATGAGTTTCTCATAGTCTATATTGCTATGGTCAGTGACGATAATAATGATGTCATATTTTTTCAGATTGCCCATGGGGACAGTCTTGTATGTCTTTCCGTTCTTTTCATGATGGAATTCTTCAACATAAGGATCATGAATATCAAAGTCAGCATGATAAGTTTCCAGCTGGTCGATGAGACCTTCGATCGGTGATTCACGCATATCTCTGATGTCTTTTTTGTACGCAGCTCCCAAAAGTAGGATCTTTGCTCTTGATATTGCTACACCTTGTTTGTTGAGTATTTTGATGGCTCTCTGAATCACGTATTCAGGCATAGCGATGTTGATTTCACCGGCAAGCTCGATCAAACGAGTGTGAAAATCGAATTCTCTGGCTTTCCAAGTCAGATAGAATGGATCGATAGGGATACAATGTCCACCTACGCCAGGGCCAGGATAAAATGCCATAAAACCATAAGGTTTCGTCTTTGCAGCATCAATCACTTCCCATATACTGATTCCCATTTTGTTGCACAGTACAGCCATTTCATTGGCAAGAGCAATATTGATATTGCGGAAAGTGTTTTCATATATCTTCTCCATTTCAGCAACTTCCGGAGAAGACACTAAATGTACAGATGCGTCGAGAACGCTTTCATAGAATGCTTTACAATATTCGTTGCACTTGGGAGTCATTCCACCGACGACTTTAGGGGTATTATGAGTTTTATATGTTTCATTGCCCGGATCTACACGCTCTGGTGAGAAACCGACAAATATATCGACACCTACTACTAATCCGATTTTCTCCAACTCGGGTACGATAATTTCTCTGGTTGTACCGGGATAAGTGGTACTTTCCAAGACTACCAGTGTATCCTTTGGAAGGTGAGGGGCCATAGCTTTGGTAGCAAGTTCTATAAATGTAGTATCAGGCTGATGATAACGATCAAGGGGTGTGGGAACAGCTATCATTACAACGTTCACTTCACTCATGCGAGTATAGTCTGCGGTAGCTGAGAGTTTGCCTGCTTTGACAACATCAACCAAATCTTGATCTTCGACGTCACCGATATAGTTTATGCCGGCATTGACATGCTCAATGGCATACTGGCTAACTTCAAATCCTAAAACTGTGAAACCTTTCTTTGCAACGGTTACGGCCATCGGAAGCCCGACATAACCTAAACCAACAACACCTATTTTCATGCTCTTGTCTTTGATTTTTTGACTAAAGGACATATTGCCTCCACATAATTTATTTTAGTATCTGTACATTTCCGTTTTGTAGGGTCCGTTTACAGGCACATTGATATATTTAGCCTGTTTTTCTGTTAGGTGGGTTAATGCTACACCCAGTTTAGGTAAATGTAAGCGCGCTACTTCTTCGTCTAATTCTTTGGGAAGAGTGTAAACGGCTATCGGCATCTCCGTCGCCCATAACTGCATCTGAGCAAGCACTTGGTTTGTAAACGAACAGCTCATTACAAATGACGGATGTCCGGTGGCATTTCCAAGATTGACCAATCTGCCCTCAGATAACAGGATGATTGCTTTTTCATTGGGCAACACTATCTTATCAACCTGAGGCTTAATGTTCACTCTCTTTACTCCTTCGAGTTCATAGAGTTTTTCAACTTGGATTTCATTATCAAAATGCCCTATATTGCACACAATAGCCTGGTTCTTCATCTTGATCATGTGGTCCACTCGGATAACGTCACAATTACCAGTTGCAGTAATAAAGATATCAGCAGCCTCTAAGACGTTTTCCAGAGTATTGACTTCATAACCTTCCATGGCCGCTTGCAGGGCACAGATAGGATCAATTTCTGTGATAATGACTCTGGCACCAAAGCCACGCATCGACTGAGCACAGCCTTTGCCAACATCACCATAGCCACAAACAACAGCTAATTTACCTGACACCATTACATCGGTACCGCGTTTGATACCATCAGCAAGAGATTCTCGGCAGCCATAGAGATTATCAAATTTGGACTTTGTCACAGAGTCGTTTACATTTATGGCAGGGAAGAGTAATTCCCCCTTCTCTTTCATTTGATAGAGACGGTGAACTCCAGTCGTAGTCTCTTCACTTACGCCCTTCATCTGTTTGACGATATTGTGCCACTTATTGGGCTTATTTACTAGCTCTTGAATAATGAGATTTTGCACAATGGCAAGCTCTTTATTGTCTATTGAGATTGCGGGAACCTTACCAGTTGCTGCAAACAGTTCTTCAAAACGGTATCCTTCATGAATCATCAATGTAGCATCTCCGCCATCATCAACGATTAAATTTGGACCCATATCATTTTCCCAGGACAGGGCTTGTAATGTACACCACCAATACTCTTCCAGGTTCTCACCTTTCCAAGCAAAGACAGGAACGCCGCTCGCAGCGATTGCTGCAGCGGCATGATCCTGAGTAGAAAATATGTTACAGCTCGCCCAGCGAACTTTGGCACCTAATTCGACCAAAGTCTCGATCAGCACTGCTGTCTGAATTGTCATATGAAGGCTTCCGGTGATATGAGATCCGGCAAGAGGTTTTGTTTTATCGTATTTCTCACGCAGGGCGATTAGTCCCGGCATTTCTACTTCGGCTATTTCAATCTCTTTCCGTCCGTATTCTGCCAACGAAATATCAGCAACCTTGTAGTCCATCATTACCTCTTAGCGACGATTGCGGTCGTTGCGGTCACCACGTCCGTTAAAGGGTCTGCTGGGTCCGCGGTCACGGTCTCTGCTTGAAGGTTCGTAAGGTTGTGGTGGAGCATTGGGATCAGGTTCCGGGTTTCCGGGAAGACCTTTCATAGCAAGAGCAATCTTGCCTTTCTCCATACCGATAACTTTAACGTTAACGATGTCGCCAAGCTTGACCATATCAAGTGGATGATTTATTCTGGAGGTATGCATCTGTGATACATGCACCATACCTTCTTTGAGGCCATCAAGTATCTTCACAAATACACCATAGGCTTCTATCCGTGTGACAGGACCGCTAAATTGCTCATCAATTTCCGGCTCATGGGTGATGCCATAAATCATCTTTTTGGCTTTTTCTATTGAAGCTCCATCAGGAGAAAGGATTCTCACGGTACCATCGTCTTGGATATCGACTTGGACTTGAGCTTTCTCGATGATAGATTTAATCATCTTCCCGGCGGGCCCTATAATCTCTCCTATCTTATCAATAGGAACCTTGAATGATTCGATTCTAGGTGCTGTAGGAGATAATTCTGCTCTTGGTTCTGAGATTGTAGCTGCCATAACATCTAGGATTTGGTTTCTGGCTTTGTTCGCTTTTTCCAAAGCAATCTTCATAATGTCTTTGGTGATGCCTTTGATTTTGATATCCATCTGCATGGCAGTGATACCTTCACGAGTTCCGGCAACCTTAAAGTCCATGTCGCCAAGGTGATCTTCCAAGCCCATGATATCTGTTAAGACTACATATTCGTCGCCTTCCATGATCAAGCCATTAGCAATACCGGCTACAGGAGCTTTGATAGGTACACCGGCAGCCATCATTGCAAGGCAACCGCTACATACTGATGCCATCGACGATGAACCGTTTGATTCAAGCGTTTCTGCAACAATACGCATAGTGTATGGGAAGACATCTTTACTAGGCAAGATGGGTAGCAACGCGCGCTCGGCAAGGTTTCCATGACCCAATTCTCTACGCCCGGTAGGTCCCATTCTTCCAGCTTCACCAACACTGAAAGGTGGGAAGTTGTAGTGAAGGTAAAAAGCTTTCTTATGTTCTGTTTCCAGGTTGTCAATAATCTGTTCGGAGCTTCCACCACCCAAGGTAAGAGCGCCAAGTGATTGAGTCTCTCCACGAGTGAACAAGGCTGTTCCGTGCACTATCGGCAATACGTCGATTTCGCAAGTGATGTCACGAAGCTCGTCCAAATCACGTCCATCTGCACGTAACTTGTGGTGCAATATGGAATCACGAACATATCTGCGAATCAATTCATGGAATGCCAAAGCGAAGAAACGTACATTTCCTGTATATTCTTCAGCATTTTCCGCAGTGAAGAATTCCACCATCTCAGCTTCAACAGCATCAAAAGCATCTTGACGTTCATGCTTGCCTTTGACCATGGCTGCTACTGCGACCTTGTCTGCAAATTTAGCTTCGACTTTGTTCATGATTTCGGTAGGCACGACATCCAATATAGGAGTGATCTTTTCTTTGCCTGCTTCCAGGATAAATTCTTTTTGCATTGCGACGATCTTCTTGATCTCTTCATGACCAGTGAACACTGCTTCCAGCATTATATCTTCATGCAATTCATGAGCAGCAGATTCAATCATACAGATAGAATGATCTGATCCGGCAATGGAAAGATTGAGTTTTGATTTCTCTTTCAAAACATCCAGATAAGGGTTAACAACTAGTTCATCGTCAATATAGCCTACTAAGACGCCGGCGATAGGACCGTCGAAAGGAATGTCCGAAATTGCTAATGCAAGCGAGGCACCGAGCATCCCGACTATCGCAGTATCATTAACACAGTCGTAAGACAAAATGTTGATAACGATATGAACAGGATTTCTGAATCCTTCTGGAAATAAAGGACGAATGGCTCTATCAATTTGACGAGCATTCAGAGTTGCGTCTGTAGAAGGTTTACTCTCCCTCTTAAAAAAACCGCCGGGAATCTTTCCGGCTGCGTACATCTTCTCTATAAAGTCTACTGTAAGTGGGAAAAAGTCTGTTCCCAAGTTTGGTTCCTTACCCATGGTAGCAGTTACCAATGCAGTGGTCTGGCCATATGTGACCAATACAGCACCGTTTGCTTGCTTTGCCATTCTGCCGGTCTCAACCGTCAATTCTCTGCCGCAACTTGTGATCGACTTTTTGATGATGTTAAAATTATGCATCTGTTCTCCTTAGAACTGGTCGGGAGAAGAAGCAATAGGCTGAAAAGATGCAATTCCTTTTAGCTTATTGCTCATTTCTCCCGGCAATTTGTAATTGAATTAGGGAACTATAGGTAGTAACCTAATATTAGACTCACACTATTTACTTACTAGATCGTTTGCTCAAACGAAATCCGATGTAAAATCGGACTTCGTTCAAGCGCAATTAACAGGACAGAATTACTTTCTAATTCCGAGTGCCTTGATGATAAATCTGTAACGATTAATATCCTTACTTTTCATATAATCAAGCAGGCGACGACGTTGACCGATCAGCTTTAATAAGCCGCGTCTGGTCGAGAAGTCCTTTCTGTGTACCTTAAGGTGCTCAGTGATATCTTTGATACGCTGAGACAATAGTGCTACTTGGACCTCTGGTGATCCCGTGTCTGACTCATGGAGTTTAAACTCTGCCATGATAGCTGTTTTTACATCTTGGTTCAGTGCCATTACAGCCTCCTGTAGATTTTGTAAACCAAGATTCCCTATACTCCATATTTGTAAAGGATTTTATTTGTAAGCATCTGTCTAATATTGCATGACAAAACACTTGTCTCTGTTTCCATGTGATTGCAGGTTGTTTCACGAATCTTCTTGACACTAAGTGGAAAAGTGTATTGATGGACGAAGATATAAATATGGGGGACAGTAAATGTACCAGATTAATCGTCAATTCGCAAAACGAATACTTCTTGTAAGCCTTCTCGTCTTAATGTGGAGCTTTGCATTGGGGACTATGATAGTAAATGAAAATATCCAGAATTGGAGCGCTCACACCGCTTACGGCAGCTACACACAGGAAATCCCGGCGGGAACTATCTCCATGACACGCTGCTTGGTCTCTCCCGGGGCTGCTGCAAATGGTGAAGGTTCTATCGGCAGGATACAGTTAAGCGCAACAACAGGAATCATCGAATTCCCTGAACTAAGCAGTTCCGGAGAAGTAGAATTCACGATATTAGGCGGATCAACCGGCCGAAGTGTCAAATTGCAAAAGTTCTCAAATGAGAATTGGGTAGATTTGATCACATTTAACGGCATCAATGCAACAGGGAACAGATTTTTCTACCGGATAGCGCAAGACTCCCCCACATTGTTGCGTATTTCAAACCCCAGTCACGCACTCTATATTCACGATATGTTTATTACGGATTATAGCGCATCACAAACACCTGTCTTAGATACACCAATTCTCGTGAATACCACATATAGCACTATAGCCTTGAAAGGCTTTATCAGTTCATCGGGCAGCTCTCCCATCTCTGAACGGGGCTTCTGCTGGGGAATTGATCCGCTCCCCGATACCACAGGTGAACATCTTGCAATTGGCAACGGAATAAGTCCGATCAATGCTAACATAATAGACCTGACTCCCAATACTACTTATTTTATCAGGGCATATGCTATAAACGCTTCCGGGACATCATACAGTGAGCCGATCGAAGCCACGACAATCAATATTGAGACTCCCACAATTCAAGCTTCCAATCTGGTCTTCTATCCAGGAAACACAACCGTTCAAGTAAGTTGGACACCCGGCAACGGATCCAGAAGAATTGTAAAGATCAACACCGAGAACATTTTTACTGACCCAACAAATGGCACAGAGAACACTCCCAATTCAGTTTATAGTGGGATTGGTGAGCAAATTGTATATTGTGGAGCAACCCAGATAATCGAAGGTGATCCAGTAAATGGAATTACGGTCTCTGGTTTGACCCGAAATATTACATATTGGTTTCGAGTTTACGAGATGAACGGTGCGGATGAAGGCGCGATCTACCTTAATACAACAGCAATCGCAAATCCATCTTCTTGCACTACTTTAAACACCGGATTAGCGGGATATTACAATGGCATCAGCGGAACAGGTGCAAATCTCAAGGCACAATTGCATGATGTACTGCGTACTACACATCTGACTCAATATTCCTATGATGCCCTCTGGCAACAGCTGCAATATACTGATGAAGATAGCTTAAATACAAATAATGTGATCGAAACCTATACCGGTTGGTCTGTCCCCAAAAACTTCTATGGTGGGGGAACTACCCAATGGAATCGTGAACATACTTGGAGTGTTAGTCACGGTGGATTCGAAACAAATCGTCCTGCTGGAACAGACTTGCATCATATCCGCCCTTGTGATGTTACCGTCAATTCGGCAAAAGGAAATAAGGACTTTAACGACGGAGGGAACCCTTATAACGATTCTTCTCCCTATCCAGGATATAGTTCGACAACCGGCAGCGGAACTTCCACCTATTTCTGGGAGCCACGTCCCAATGAAAAGGGAGACGTAGCCAGGATGCTCTTTTACATGGCAGTTCGTTATGAAGGAACAGACACCGGTTACAACCTCGAAATGATGGACACAATACCCACAGCAGGAAGCTATTATGGTAGTCTCTCTACACTTTTACAGTGGCATTTGAATGACCCACCGGATAGCTGGGAACGCCGGCGTAATGATCGAATTCAGGAAAGACAAGGTAATAGAAATCCTTTTATAGATCATCCCGAGTTTGCAAATAAACTGTGGATACCTACCGCCGGTGCATCAGTTATTCAATCAGACTCGTTATTTGTTGCAGCCTGGAACCACTGTATCAATGCCACCAATTATCAAGTAGACGTCAGCTTAGATTCACTCTTCACTACCTATCTATATCAAAACTACGATACCGGATATGACACAATGTCACAATTTAATGTGGGAGCATCGGATTTAGTTTATTATCGTGTACGTGCCAGGTTTGGAGATGGCTTTAGCCCCTATTCAAATGTAGTGATGGTGGATATGACTTTGCCACCTCTGGATCTGGAGTCATTCACTGCTGCATTTATCGACCCAAATAATATCAGTCTGGACTGGACAACGAACTATGAAACGAGTGTTATTTACTATTACTTACAACGAGGCTCCAGCTCATCCCTGCAGGATGCAGAAACTATATCGAGTTTAATCAGTGCCACAAATACCAGCCAACCTGCCAGCTATAATTTCATCGACACTGAACTGCCTTTACAACCAGATGGTGGATACCTATACTATTGGCTCAGAGCACCATTGTTAGATGGTGACTTGTTAGCATTTGGACCAGTTTCAATTTATGTACAACCTACCTCTACTGATGAAGAAATACTTAGTCCAGACATAACCGGTATTTCGGCTTACCCCAATCCCTTTGCAGACATAGTCAAACTGAATATGTCAAATCAAAAAACTGCCAGCCTCATTATCTACAATCTCAAGGGTCAGCAAGTCCGGGAATGGAAAGGCCTTCATCCCGCAAAACAATCCCTCATTTGGGATGGTCGAGACGATAGCGGAAAACACGTTGCGTCCGGGATATATCTACTGCGGCTAAATGATGGAAAGCAAACGCAGACCATCAAGTTACTCAAACTCAAATAACTCACAGAATTTGATCATCCTGTGATGATCTTTAAATAACAGTTATACAGCATTATCAGAAAACAAACAAAGCCCCGGGAGCAGATCTTCCGGGGCTTTGTTTTATATGATGGTTTCTATCTTATTTGGATAACACCACTTTTTTTATATACTTCTCTCCAGATACTTCCATACGAATAAAGTAGATTCCACTGGGTTGTTTGGTTCCGTTGGTATCAGTGCCATCCCACTTCAAAGTGAAGTTTCCTGCGTTTTTAAATCCATTATACAGATTCTTTACTATCTGTCCTCTTTGATTGAATACCACTATATTGGTATTGCCGTTTGTTTTGATCCCACACGAAACATTTAAGACAGGATTAAACGGATTGGGATATGCCCTGGAAATCCCATTAATAACGGGGATTTGAGGTGTGCCATTCACAATCTGGTTTACCATGATGCTAATTGGTCCATGGTACTCAGAACCACCATCAATATCAAGACTTTCCAGCCAGTAATAGTACAATCCATCAGTATAAATTTCTCTGTCATTGAACATATATACCTGGGTTTGTGAAGTATTAGTGGCCGATATGAACGTGTTAAGTAAGGTTGCTGTGCTCAATTCTTCTTCAGATCCACGATATACTCTGAATCCTGAAACATTTGTTTCTGACTGTGTTACCCACAGCAGATTCACCATATTCATGGAGTTTATAGACGCCTGGAATGAAGAAAGCTCTACAGGAAGTGTTTGTTCGGTTCCCATGACTGCATACTCACCATTAACATCTGCTTTGCTACCAAGTGTAGTCGGGAAGCTAACCATCTTGCGGTTGACTCCGTCGGCGACAGGTTGCCCAGCGAGTGCAATTTCTTCCCAACCATTGCTATATTTTAAAATTCTGGATCCATTGCCAAAGATCACATCGTCATCTTGGTCATTGTCCCAATGTAAGTAAATGGTCGGTGAAACGGCTGGTGCTCCTGTAAAACTCCACTTTCTGGAGACAAAGCCACCCTGTATTTGTTCTGAATACGTTTCCGGAGCAAATGCAGTAATTGAAACTGAACCCTCGACACTCACATACTTGAAAGGAAAGATCATGCGGAAACCATTCAGATTCAAGCGGGCATTATTGTGAGTGAAAAATGATTCATTTACAACGATATCTCCACTCAGGCTAAACTCTGAATCTGTAGAAGTAAGCTCCAAATTCTGATAAACAGCTCCCACAGGTAAGGACACCTGGGTTGTGTATTGAATGAAAGCGCCCAATTGCTGATTGAAAGTAGCGGTTGTTATTGGACTGGCATTATCAGAAACAATTCTACCCAAGTTGATTACAGTTCCGGTTCCGCTGATATTGTTTGACCCGAGGTGTAGCGTTTCATAATTTACAAAAGTACCAGTATTGTAAATCTTACTATCTGTTAGCGTCAGACCTGATGCTGAAGAATTGTGATTGTTGATATTGATACTCATTGGATTCAGCCATTCTGCACCGACTGTTTGGCCGATTGTTCCATCGTAATTCAGAACTGCAGATGAACCATAACTGATGGTATTTCCATCCAGATTTACCGTACCTTGGGTCATAGACAGTGTACCATTAACTTGCAAATCGTGAGATAAAGTTACTCCACCGCTATTTGATATTGTAAAGTTGTTCAGAGATGTAGGGAAACCACTGCCCAATACTTGTGCAACCGTTCCATTATAGATTACAGTAGAACTGTTGCCGGCGATCATAGTGGCACTGGCATCAAAAGTTATACTGCCTTTGTTTGTAATGGTCCCATTGACAATAACATCATCATTCAGACCATTATTAACATTCATTATTGAACCGGAATTTACTGTCAGGTTAGCTCCAGTTGATACTGATAACTCGTCCACAGTGACATTAGTAATTACCGATACACTATGTCCTGGCATAATAGTAATCTGGAGATCTGTAAAACTGGGTGCGTATGGAGCAGGAGTCCAGTTCAGATTGTTAGCTGAATATTCCCAAATTGCCGGCGAACTCCAATTACCTGAGCTGAAACTTCTGAAGAAATACCCTGCCAATGTAGTAAATATCCCCTCTGCCGTATAGGCTGTACCGGCAGCATTTGTGGCAAAAGCCTTGAAATAATAAACCGTATTTACGGATAAACTTCCCACTTCTATAGAGAAAGCCCCAGTATCAAATGTACCGGACTCACTAATCAATATCCCCTCTCCATTGGCAAATCCGCTTTGTAAAGAATAATAAATCCCTCTTGCGGTACAATTACCATAATTGATACTTGTAATGGTTCCTCCCAATACTGCACCGTTTGGTAACACGGAAACAACTGCAGGATTTGAAACTATCGGTGCATTGATCGCAGTACCGCTAACTGCAACATTGACACTTGTTGCACCGGAACTTACATGAGAAATGTTTCCCACGATGATACCCAAGGACTGGGGAGCAAACTTTACAAAGATTGTGGTTAAAGGCACTGTTCCACCAGTTTGGTTAACAACTACCTGGCTGCTGTAATTTGAATCCGTTGTAGAAATCAAAAAACCTACCGGAGCATCAATTTGCAGATTATTGTACAACTCTGCACCCGATATAGTGTATGTTTGGGGGGAAGACAAAGTACTAACTTTGAACTGGCCAAAAGAAGGAAGGGTCGAGACGGAAGTACTGATCTGCGGAACTGCATTCATCACAGTAAATATCCCTGACGCTCGGCTTCCAAAATTAAAGTCAAAGCTGATCGTGCGGATCCCTGATACAGTATTGATAGTATGGGTGGATACCGGACTCCAGGTACTACCGTTATGGAACCAGATAGTCCCATAGGCCTGTGAATTGCCATTATCTGCAGTGTCCGGCCAGCTCAGACTAATCTGGCAAGGTGCACTTGCAGTAGCGGATACATTCCAGCTGCGCAAAATTGAGTTCCTTGATAAAATAGAATTCGCCAATTCTGTTTTTAATATTGTTAAGGAGCTTACAATGCCGGAGGCAGGGCTTAGCGCCATACCGATGTACCTGTTGGAATACGGAGATCCTGCTACGACTGTTGTAGCATTTTGTCGGACATGACCGTTAACAGTACCGGTTCCTGAACCTGTAGCTCCTGAAGCAAAAGTCAAAGTATTCGTGGCGGTTGATGTAATACTACTGCCTGAGGACATATTTAAATTTGTGTTGATTGTCAAAATGGAACTCAGGGCGATCGCAGAGGGTCTGGTTACGCTTAAGCTTGCAAGGGAACTGACTATTGGTAAAGTCATGTTGCTGGCAGTTCCTCCGATCACGACAGAAGAACTCGTTCCTCCTGTAAGACCTGAGGAAGAGGCAACGCTGCCATTCAGCGTAAGAGTATTTGCCCCGATATTCAATAAACCGGCGGTTAGATTTAAAGAGCTTTCGACGGTTATGTTACCGCCCATCGCTATTCCACTCGCCCTGCTGATAGTAAGGTTTGAGAGGGTAACTGCCGGTATCGATGTGGATGCCGTAGCACCTGTCATCACCAAATTTGAGCTACTCCCTCCAACGAGAGTACCTGCTCCGGAAATGGCATTATTGACCGTCAAAGTTGTTGATCCGATGGATAGTGCGGAGTTTAGCATCAAGTTTTGAACAGAAGTATTCCCTCCCATTGTGATACTACCGGTACTATTCACATCCATGTTCCCTATCACAGGGGGCATGGTAACAGTAATAGTTCCCGCCTGAGTCAGCCTGAAATTTGTATTTGCCCCTATGCCTACCCCTGAAGCCCTTCCTACATCGTTGTATTTGATGTAACCAATTCCCGAAGCTGTTCCTGGTAAACTTAAATTGTAAGTGCCCAATGCCAGTTCTCCAGCATTGATCAGCAGAGCACTATTCACTGAAGTCACACCATTCAAACTCTTGGTACCAATGCCATCGATGTCCATTTTGCTAAATGCTGCAGGAAATACCAGCTGATTGCCTAGAGCAGAGTATCGAACAAGAGATCCGCTTGCAACATTACCCAATGTAATATACCCGCTGTTTTTAAGATCCAGGGTAGCCACATTTAGTACATTGACCGTCCCAACAATGTCACTTCCCGATGGAACGACTAAAGTAACGGGATTGGTGCCATCACCCACTTCCACAAATGTGTCCACCGAGGTTGAACCGAGTAGAGTTTTTGTCCCCCCACCTCTGATACTAAGCATATCATAATGATAGCCCCGTACATCCTGGTTACCTGTTGCAGAGTAACGTATTGTGGAACCCGGGAAGAAAACTCCAAATGAAGGATAGTTAATTGTGTTTTTCAGATCCAGAATAGCGTTTGCTAAAACGTCAATTGAACCGTAGTAATAATAATTACTCGGAATTGTAAAAACGGTGGGCAGAACTCCATTACCTAAGGATACCAGTGTCCCCGCGCCGGCTACCGTCCAGTTCGCACTGAGAGTGGGAGCAGGATTATTGTGAATAAAAAATCCCTGCCCGGTGCTCGTAAAGCTGGTGGGAGCTGATCCTGTCCCATCAGCTAAACCACCCCAGGTATTATTCAGATTCAGGGCACCGGTAGATTTGGAATAATACAGGGGATAAGCTACCGTACCAATGTTAATTGTATATGTGAGTCCATCTATAAACAAATTGGCATCATTTCCACCACTGTTTTCTCCGTAAAACATCCATGATTCAAGATCCTTCTGTGGCCCCAAACCGGCGGTTGCCAAATCGTTACCAAACAAAACACCATTCACGAAAAAGTCTGTTCGATAATCCGTACAGGATTGTGTTACTCCATTCTCCGTGTAGGTCGTAGTTGAATTACCAGGACCATTATTCATCCGCAGTTCAATTGTATAGTTTTTACCCTGAACAAAAGGTTGTGATCCAAATGCAGTCCACTGTCCGGCTAATAAGTAATTGGTGTTTATAGTGCCATTCGGACCTAAGACGAATCTTAATGCTAAATATGTACCGGTCTGAGATCCAATAGTATGATCCCCCGGGACATTTGTAGTGAATGAAGTACCCCTACCGTAATAGAAATAAAATGTCCCTCCGTCAGAATTCCCACCCGTTGCATTTCCAAACCGTAATTGCGTTTTGAAATAAGCACTGGGTTTGGAGTTATAACCTGCGCAAGAGTATTTATTGATACCGTTAGCTCCGCTGGTTGTAGGAGCTTTGATTCTGAGCTTTGTTTCGGAACCAAAACTCACAATGCCGGAGTTTTCCAGAAAGAATCCACCCCCACCGGAAGCACTCATAAATGCTGTGTGTGTGCCGCCGGTTGCTGCCGTAAACATCGTGGAGTTAGAACCACCTGCCGTTGTAAAAGAACTTGTACCTGTTCCGAAATCATTGCCAAATACACCTTGCCCAAACAGACCGGATATAGCGCATACCGCTAATAAGATAAATAAAACTGAGAACTTCATTTTTCCCTCATTTAGTCCTTAATTAAAATTTTTGGCCACTAATTAAAGTGACTTTTCACACACACTTACATCCCTACTATTTGTGCTGATTAATTTGTTTTGAATGCCCATATTCAAACCTAGTATAAACCCTTATGCCTTATTTGCAATGCAAATACACTCAACAACACACTATACTTGAATCATTTATTCAATACTGTCACATATTGTTTTGCGATAATAGTGCATATATACTCCACTTCCGACAAATGAACCGTACTGTCAAGATATTTTTACACTATCGGCGATGCACTATTATTTGCCTTAATCATCATTTTCATTACATGATAATAGCACCGACTGTATCCGATAGCAATGTCCGGTGATCTATCCTCACAATAGACAGTTTCTACGACCTAGTGATAATGATCTCTCATTCTATAAATAGGATTCTTGCTTGCTTAATGATGATTGAAAATGGGTGTGCTACAGATGGCTTTTGATCCATGAAAAGAAGTCTTTTTGCTTGACAAATACATATCCATCTAAAGTAAGTGAAAAACAAAATTAAATACTCAGGTGGAGGAACGATGAAAAAATGGCTTTTGCTGATTTTAGCAATGATTATGCTCGGTGCTCAGTTAGCCGCAGCAGTGACGAATGTGGCCATTCTACCCCTAAAAAGACTGGACAGATCCAGTGAATATATCCGTAAGCTTTTGACCGTCCGTGATTTGGCTTTGACATTTGAGAAAAATGACAAATACACATTGAAGGACATGAAAGAAACAGAAAAGCTCTTCAAAGAAAGTGACTTTACAGACGTTGATGACCTTCAAGTAGAAGAAATGACACAAATTGCCAAAATGATGAATGTAGATATCTTAATCATGGGTAACATCAGTGCCAAAAATCAGCAGTCCTTCATTGTCTCTATGCGCCTTTACAGTTCACGCTCCAATGAATTGAAGCAAATCAGTTTTGAAGTAGGCAAAGAAAAGAACGGGCGTTTGAAAGTCCTTAAAGAAAAGTTTATGGTCGAGTTGAATGCTTTCGTTTCCATTGAAACGGATAAGATATATAATATCGCCATCAACTACTATTCTGCTGAGAACTATCCAGAAGCAGCCCAAAATCTGAAGCTTGTATTAACTCTTAATCCCGATAATATGGAAGCTCAGTACTATTTAGGTGCTACATATCTCAAACAACAAAAATACACCGAGGCTATCAATGCTCTGAACATAGTCCTTGCCAAGGATGCCAATAACTTACAAGCTCTTAGCACTCTTGCAGACGTCTATGACGCCACCAAGGACAATGCCAATAAAATGTTAGTATTAGAAAAAGTAGCAGCTATTGATGCTGATGAAGAGATGTGGTTTAGCTTGGGTAACCTGTATGCCGAAGCGAACAACGTCCCCAAAGCTATTTCCTCTCTCCAAAACGCGATAAAACTCAATCCTGAATTTGACAAAGCATATTATCGCCTAGCTTTCTTGCTCTATGATGAGCAGAGATTTGGTGACGCCTTAGAGTATCTTGAATATGCTTACAACAAGTATCCGGATAACGATATAATTGCCAAACGCTTGGCTATATCTTATCAACGTAGCGGCAGGATCAATGAAGCTATCACAAAATACGAATCCGTTATTCAAAACAATCCTACCAATGCTCAAGCATATCTGAACGTTGTGGGTCTTTATAGAACGATGGCAGCCGATGCTACAGATCCGAAAATCGCTGCTGAATATTACAAAAAAGCTATAAACTCGATGGAAGCTTTGAAGAAGAACACGCCTGATAATGGCCTCGTTTACCTTAATCTTTCCAGTATCTACCTCGCTCAGAAAATGTACAACGAAGCTGAGACAAATGCCAATCTTGCCACACAGAAAGACGGCACGATGTATCAGCCTTTCATTATTCTGGCTGCAATTCAGCAAATTCGTGGATCAGAAAAGTACAACCAATTCTCTGACCTCGAAAAGAAAGCATCCAAAGCTGTAGGTAAACAAGCTACCAGCCTTGGTAAAGAAAGAGATGCTGCTCGTAACGGTGCAAACGCTATGTTCCGTAAAGCCGATGAATTACTGCGCAGCGCAAAATCTCGTACCAACGACAATGAAGTGATCAACGATATCAATAAAAAACTCGCCGATGTGGCTAGCCTCATCAGTAAGTCTGCCAGTTATTGATCTATAAACATTAATAAATACAGCAAAGCCGGAGCCCACAAAGCTTCGGCTTTTTTTGTTCCTACATCCAATCGCAGGTGATCCCCTCGTGATTCCCTCGTGAAGCCCGGGTCGGACAAGGGAATCACAAGGCAAGCTTCTCGTCAGAACCAGCGATTCAAGTAAGAACTTTCTGATAAATGCTCCCTTACTTCTCCAGCATACTAGCGCTGGGCGATTATGGGATAGAGATGGAACAAAGTACCACCTATGACCGACAATCATAGATCAAAGAGCGGTGAAACAATATACGGTATCAAAGGCGGCGATGAAGTGACAATTCAAGGCCACCACAAGCGGAATTTGCTTGACTATTTCCTACTGCCCAAATAGATTGATAAAAATTTGAATTTATTCCGAAGGAGATTCCACCATGAAACGTGTAATTTTGATAGCTATAGCAGCTGTGCTGATCCTTAGTGGTTGTGCATCCGCTCGTCAAAAACTCAGTCCCAGAGCAAACGTAACACTCAAAGATGCAAATGTTTATTATCAACAGCAAAATGTAGAAAAAGCTCTTCTTGGCTATAAAGCCGTTTTGCAAGACAACCCGGATTATGTGTTGGCTTTACGCCGTGTAGCAGATATAAATCTATATTATGGCGAGAAAGATCCTGAAAAGACCATAGAATACAATAAAACAGCATTCGATCTGTATAGTAGAGCTATTTCTGTAACAGAAGCTTTTCCAAACCTTACTGAAAAAGACAATGTCGATCTACGTGATATGAAAAAGCGTAAACAGAGTGCATGGACACGGATATTTAGTGCATCCGACCGTCTTTTAACTGCCGGAAACACTCAAGAAGCTCTGAAGGGTTTCGAAACTGCAGCCGCACTCGACAAGGACAGAATAGAGCCACTCATCAAATTGAAAGATATCTATGAAAATGATCTCAAGGATGTGGTAAAAGCTGAGCAAATCCTCTTGAAGCTGTACCAAAGTAAACCCAAAGAAGTTGCCCTCTTAGAAGAGATTGGTGCCTTCTATTTCAACAAAAAGGACTATACTAAGTCCTTGGATTTCTTTAGTAAAGCCAGTGTTGAAGCTCCAACAAATACAAATCTTTTGATGAATATCTCTTTCTGCTACTACGAGATGAAAATGTATCCCGAAGCATTGAAAGCCACTCAAGCTGTAATCAAGCTTGAGCCCAGAAACATAGACGCCCTTAAAAATGCCAAAGCTATTGCTATCAATCAAAATAACGATATCTTAGCATTAGATTACCTCAAACAGATCCTCAATCTCGAAGAGAGTGATGAAGATTATCTGGCAATTTGCGCCTTACTGAATAAAGTAAGTGACTATGCACAACTTGTGGTCTGGGGTGAGAAATGGTATTCATACGACGAAACCAGTAAAGATGCGGTACGTTTTGTGTTGTTAGGTGCTGCGAACACCAAAGACAAAGCTAAAGAGACAAAATATCTCAAGATATTAAACAACTTAAAGTAATCAAAATTTGAAGATAAAAGCCTGTCCGCTTTATTTGCTGTGACAGGCTTTTTTATTATGAATAAATCTTATCTTTATGCTGCTTTAGCCATTTTATGCTGGTCAACTGTATCCACGGCTTTCAAGCTGAGTCTGGGTTATTTGACTCCGCTCGGACTCATGAGTATATCTTCCCTCTCTGCGATGCTCTTTTTATTCATAGTATTGCTTTTCAACAAATCAGGTGAGAAGATATCTGTTGCTTCCCAGCTCAAGCGTTCCCTGATCCCCGGATTGCTGAATCCCGCACTTTATTACTTTATGCTCTTTGAGGCTTATAACAGAATCAAAGCCCAGGAAGCTCAAGTCTTGAACTATACATGGGCTATTGTTTTATCGTTGTTTATGATCGCTTATTATAAACAGCGTTTTAGATGGAGCGATATGGCTGCCCTCTTTATCAGCTTTTGCGGTGTAGTCGTGATCAGTACCCATGGAGATTTTGGAAGTCTGCAATTTGATAGTTTATCTGGATCTATCTTAGCTATATCGTCATCTTTGGTATGGGCATCATATTGGCTGATCAATCATCAAGACCGACGTCCGGCAACGCAAAAGCTATTTTTCAATTTCGTAGTTGGCAGTATGGCGATAGTCGTGTTTGTCACTATAAAGTATCTGATATTGCACACACCCATCGTATTCAAGGCGAATCATACAAATCATCTATATGGGATCTTGGGCGGAGTTTACATAGGTATCTTTGAAATGGGACTTACTTTCCTGCTGTGGAACAAAGCCTTGGCTAGCACAGATGAAACGTCTAAAATTGCCAATCTTATCTTTATTACTCCCTTTATTTCATTGATATTTATCAAATACATACTCTTGGAACGGATTCATCCTGCCACTCTAATCGGTCTGGTACTGATAATTCTGAGTAACACCTTTCAGAAGCTATGGACGAAAAGCAGAACTTGACAGAATAGGGTAAAGCAATTTTATGGCTATTGCCAGGTACAGCACAATGGCTACGTGTGAATCATGTCAGATCAGGAATGAAGCAGCATTAAGCATTGTTAGTCGTGTGTTGCTGTTCGCCTGGCATTTTTTTTGTCTACGGCGCAAAATGTGCAATGTGAATGGGCAAAATACTCAAGACACAAAGGAAAGTAGTTTAGCATGAAAAGAGCTCTCATAGTAATGGCATTATTGCTGATTGTAAGTTCAGTAATGGCATATCCCGTAAAAATAAACAGCTGGCGCATCAATGAAGACTTAAAACGTTTGAATGAATTGAATTTTAGCATAGACAACGTAAATCGAAACTCGAATACTATCATAGTATACGTACGTGACGATATGGAGTTTCAAAAATTGAGTTCACACGGCTTTGATGCAGTAGCTTTGCCGGACGTGGCAAAAGAATATGCAGATAAATTGTGGGAAGAGACCAAAGACTCGGACAACCCTATGCGGGATTATTATTCTATCGATCAATATAGCCAATTTATGCAAGATACAGCCGCCCAGTACCCGGGGATATGCCAATTGGTTCAGATCGGCTCCAGTACCCAAAATCGCCCTTTGTATTTTATGAAGATTTCAGATAATGTCACTATTTCCGAGAATGAACCAGAATTCAAATATATCAGTTCCATGCATGGTGACGAAGTGTTAGGCTTTGATCTGTTACTGCGCTTGATCCAGCTTTTAACCTCACAATATGGTGTCGATACTAGGATCACCAATCTTGTTAATAGCACAGAAATCTGGATAAATCCCCTTATGAATCCTGATGGATATGTCGCTCATTCGCGCTATAATGCAGCAGGGATAGACTTGAATCGCAACTTCCCCATGCCTACTGGATCTCAACATCCGGATGGAGAAAGCTGGGCTCCTGAAACCATTGCAATGATGGATTTCATATCTGCGCATAGTTTCTTGTTATCTGCCAATTTTCATGGTGGAGAAGTAGTGATGAATTATCCATGGGACTATACTTACACTCTTGCTCCCGATGATGCATATTTGCAGCAAGCAGCCTTAAGCTATGCCTCTCATTATAGTACAATGTATAATAGTTCACAATTTGTGCATGGTATCACCAACGGGGCTGCCTGGTATGTGACAACGGGATCTTATCAAGATTGGAATTATGGGTTTACCGATTGTATGGATATTACTGCGGAAGTAAGTAGCAACAAATGGCCGGCATCCTCTCAGCTGGAATCCCTGTGGAATCAAAACAAAGAATCACTTTTATCTTATATGGAGTTTGTACATAAAGGTATTAACGGGACTGTTTGGGATAATAACAACAATCCACTGGCTGCAACTATCTCCATTGCCGGTAATATCAAAAATACAACGACAGATCCATCGGTGGGAGATTACCATCGTCTTTTACTTCCTGGGACTTATTCAATTACTGCAAGCGCTGTAGGGTTTGTCTCACAAAGCGTAAGTGTCACCGTTCCAATCAGCGGCCAAGTGGTCCATAATTTTATTCTGGAACCCGCCCAGACGATGAGTTTTTCGGGGCAAGTTCGTGATCTGAATGGACAGCTTATTAACGGGGCATCTGTAGCTATAGGCACCCCAACTCCTATCAATCTTAGTACGACCGCTACAGGTACATTTGCCATTAACTCCCTCTATGAAGGAGATTATACAGTCACAATCAATAAAACAGGATTTGCCGTGTATCAGCAAGTCGTTCAATTTAGGGCAGATTCAAATGCCAAGGTTTTTGTCTTATCTCAGCCAATGTTTAATGAAGACTTTCAGAGTGGCTTAAGCAATTGGTCAATACAAACACCCTGGGCTACTACGGTCCAAAGCGGTAACACGGTACTAACGGATTCTCCCTCGGGAAACTATAGCAACAATCAGAACCGTTCAATCGGTATTGCCAATCCCATTTCTTTACAAAATGTACAAAATCCTGTTTTGAGTTTTTCCAATAAATACAATCTTGAAAGTGGTTATGACTTTGTTTATGTCGAAGCAACTCCAAACGGTTCTACATGGACGGTACTTGGCAGTTTTACCGGACAACAAAGCTCGTGGCAGACCTCATCATTTTCATTGAATGCTTTCACCGGTAGCAGCACTTTCCGATTCCGCTTCAGACTCAATACTGACAGCGCTGTAACTGCAGACGGTATATATATCGATGACGTGCAGATCAGTGGTATGCAAAACGGACAAGTCGTCTATGGTGATATTGATGGAAATTGGATCGTTGACAGCGATGACGTACAACATGCTTTGGATTATTCTATAGGATTGGATCCTATCGTCAATATTGATCCTCTTCCCTGGACTGATGCCCGTGTAACAGCTTGTGATGTTGATGGTAATGATAGTATAGATGCCATTGATGCCTATCTAATCGGTAAGTTCATCCGTGAAGCGGAGTACCTCTTCCCCACTCAATCCGGGATAGAGTTTACTGCACCTGCAAACCAAGTCGTCCTTTCCCATGTGAATAACAATCTCCGGATTAGCTTTGAACAAGCTTCAACAGTTTATGGGGTAAATATGAGTTTAAGTGCAGCTAATGGCTTATCTATCAATTCTATTCAATGGGGTTCTGAGGCTGAATCACAACTTACTGCAGAGAACATTACGCAAAACAAATGGGCATGGTCAAAGCTATCCAATACAAGTTTTGATTACGTAGATATCGACTATTCTACCATGTCCGGGATGATGACTTTGACTATCAATCTGAATGGTGTAAACTACAGTTCAGATATTATCGCAGTTACCGCGGTTGAAGACCAAAACGCTCCTGCATTGTCTCTTTCGCTCCGGCAAAACTATCCAAATCCATTTAACCCAAGTACTACAATCAGCTTTACTATCCCAGACAACAATACTCCTGTGACTCTAAACGTATACAATATTAAAGGACAATTGATCAGGACTTTGATGAATGCCCTCGTTCTCAAAGGCAATCATTCCGTTACGTGGAACGGTGAAGATAATAAAGGACATATCCAGAATAGTGGTGTCTATATCTATAAATTGTCTACACCTTCACAGATTATCACAAAGAAAATGATACTGGTAAAGTAATGAATAAAGTCTTGCTGGTTCTCTGTTGTACGTTGTGCTTGATTTCGCTGACAGCTTGCCCAAAACAAATCCATGAAACCCAAGAACAGCCCGCAAGTCAGTACACATTTACCAAAGATGGAAGCCTTACAATTCATGATTCCCATGGAACAGAATTGGGGTTGTTTGATATTGAGATCGCTAGTACAGTCATCAAGAGACAGATCGGACTGATGTATCGGGAAAGTATGGAGTCCAATCAAGGAATGCTGTTTGAATTTGATGAAATCGATACTCACGGCTTCTGGATGAAAAACACATATCTGCCATTGGATATTATATTTATAGACGCAGACAAGAATATTGTCGAGATAGCAGAAAATACCACTCCCTTCAGTGAAGAAACTATTATACCTCAAAAACCCATTAAATATGTGCTCGAACTAAAATCCGGCACTTCGAAGCAAATGAATATACAAGCAGGAAATAAAGTATCATGGTAAAATCGCGTTTGTTACTCCCGGTCATAGCCGTATTCAGTGTTATGATCATTTTCTCCTCGTGCAAAAAAGGCAATATTGATGTTCAAGCTATAGACGCTGGTAAAGGTACCGATTACACCGAACAAATTGATTCGTCTGAACCCAGTGTTCCAGATAGTACTGTACACACTTCAACTGTACCAAGTGCTATCGCAAACTACGAATACAGCTGGACCGGATCTGACAACATTCCTCCTATAGTAATCATCATCGATGATTTTGGTAATACAAATGACAGACTTTTGGAGGACTTTGGTAAATTGCCCTCAGAGATTTGTTTTGCCATATTACCGGATTTACCACATACTAAAGACGCTGCCAGGGTGGCTACCGAAAACTCGCATGATATTGTTATCCATGTTCCCATGAAGGCCATTGGAAACGCCGGTTCTCCCGGAAAAAGATATATCAAAGTAGGGATGGATAAAGCTGAGATAAAAGACATGATTGCCTCTTTCAAATCCCAAATCCCCATGGCTATCGGTGCAAACAACCATATGGGCAGCGAAGTTACCCAAGATGCTGCGACCATGAACAATATTCTTGAGAGTTTGAATAGCAGTAATTTGTTCTTTGTAGATAGCTATACGATCGGCACCAGCGTGGGATTTAAATTGGCGAAAAGTAAGGGTTATTCTTCAGGAAAACGTGATATCTTTTTAGATGTCCCTGATAACAGTAATGCGACATTGGCATCCAAGATCGAGGGACTGGCAAAATACAAAGGTCGAAAAGAACCAGTATTCATTATCTCCCATTGCCACAATCGTCAGAAACTGGAAGCTCTTCAGAACTTTATAACTCAAGTTCAATCAATGGGTATTCGTATCATTTCCCTCTCGGATGCTATAAACGATTATCCAGCATGATGCAAGATCACGGTAAGGTACATCCACCTCAAGTTATGAATATTGCAATAGAAAACACTTGCATAAAAACCATAAACAGAAAACCGTGGATTATGGAGGCGAGATGAGTTACGTAGTTTTAGCCAGAAAGTACAGACCCCAAACATTTGATGAGATATATGCTCAGGATCATGTAACCACGATTATCAAGAATGCTATATCCTCAAATAGAATTGCTCATGCCTATCTATTCAACGGTCCACGTGGAGTGGGAAAGACATCAATGGCAAGGATATTGGCAAAGAGCCTCAACTGTGAGACCGGACCCACTACTACTCCATGCAATGTATGTTCAAATTGTGTAGAGATTACTTTAGGGGTTTCTACAGACGTCATTGAAATTGACGGAGCATCCAATACAGGTGTGGATGATATCCGTGATTTGCAACGTGAATTGATGTATGCGCCTACTCAATCCAAATTTAAGATTTATATTATAGACGAAGTTCATATGCTATCCAAGAATGCTTTCAATGCCTTACTCAAGACACTGGAAGAGCCACCGGAAAACGTAATCTTTATCTTTGCCACTACTGAGCCTCACAAAGTGCTTCCTACGATCATTTCCAGGTGCCAAAGATACGATTTCAAGAGGATTCCCGTCGAAGCAATAGTAAGAAGGCTTCAAGAGATTACCCACGCCGAAGGCATCAAAGTGGATAAAGATTCCCTCTACCTCATTGCCAGAAAGGCGGATGGCGGACTTCGAGATGCATTGTCTTTGATGGATCAAGTCCTCTCCTACTGCTCCAATGAAGTAGATGTCAATCTGGTTAGGAACATCTTTGGCATATTGCCAAATCAGGTTTATCGAAACCTGCTCCAAGCGATTCATGACCATAGCGGAGCTGCAATCATCATGGAACTGCATAACATCATGGAACAGGGTACAGATCTTCAGGAATTACTGAATAGCTTCTTGGATTTTGCACGTGTCTTGATACTGTGCAAGTTGGACGTTGCTACTGATGAGATAAATCCCGATGAACAACCCTTGTACACAGATACTGCAAAACTTTTCAACATCAATGAATTGATGTATATCATCTCGTGCATGATACAGACAAAACAGGATATTAAGTATAGCACAAACCCATCATTGATTATGGAAGTAGCACTTTTGAAGCTCACTAAAATGGATGATATGGATGACATATCACATATTCTTCATTTGCTGCAAACTCAGGGCTTTTCGCAGGTTGTCCACACTCCTGCTCCTCGTAAGGAAGTGCCACCTGCTCCCCCTGTCAAGGCACCGGTCAAGGTAGACCCCAAGCCCGTTATGCCACCTGAACCCAAGGAAGAGAATACTACTCGTGACATAGATCTAGCTCTCATTCAGGAGAACTGGCAGAAGATCATTGCTTTGGTAAAAAAGACCAGTAATGCCAGTGGAATCTCTTTATCTACCGCTAAACCTATCGCTGCAAGTAATACTAAACTGGACTTGACTACCGACATGACAACCTCATACAACCTGATAAAAGCTAACATTGATTCTGTCTCCCAGACGGTCTCAGAGTTCTTTAATAAAAGCATCCGTGTTGATATCACGCTTTTGAATAGCGATAAACCTGTCCAATTTGGGAAAAAGTATCCCAATCAAGAGGATATTGACTCAGAATACCCCGACATTGCAGAGCTTATGAGCATTACAAATTCCAGTTTATTACCTTGATGATGTTCAGCACTGTTTTCTTTGTTATCAGCTGCATTTACGCACTCTTCATGCTATATATTGCATTGGGGTGCATTCTTACCAAGAATCCCAAGACAACAAACATGCAACCAATATCTGTGATTATTGCCGCTAAAAATGAAGCCCAAAACATACCGACCTTGCTCACCTCTCTCCTACAACTGGATTATCCCAGAGAGCTGTACGAGATAATTATTGTCGACGATGGATCTGACGATGATACTTGGGCGTTGCTGGAACAATACTCTTCGCACATTCGATGTTTTCATTTTGTGAATACCGACTCCAGGCTCATAGGGAAAAAAGCAGCCATTAATTTCGGAATTATGCAAGCTCAACACGATGTTTTGGCATTCACTGATGCCGATTGCTGTCCCCCATCAACATGGCTGAGATCAATAAATGATCATATGGGTATGGACATAGACTATATGCTAGGATATTCACTTGTCACTTGGGATCATCAAGCACAAAGCCATCATAAGAACTTCGAACGAAGTATTTATTATGCGCTGGCAACCGCCGGAATGTTCTGGAAAAAGCCTATCACCAGTAGCGCTTGCAATATGGTCTATCGTAAATCTGTCTTTATGAAGTCACAAGGATTCTCCGGAATCGGACACATACGATCCGGTGATGATGATCTCTTGCTGATGAAAATGATGCCACACATCCGCAAAGCTAGGTTCTGCTTTGACCCCCAAATGTGCTTGTCTACGCTTGAAGCGGATTCTGCAGATAAAAGACACAGTGCCGGAATTCGAAGAGCCTCCAAATTTCGCTACTTCACGCTTTGGTTACAAATCTCTGCAGGCTTTGTATTTACTTATCTAGTTCTTTCCTACATAGTCTTGTTTATCTCCATGTTAAATGGAATTCAAGACATTTACTTGTGGAGTTTTTCAGTAAAAACCGCATCCGAAATATTGATGCTTATCACATTCCAGATGCGGGTCAAACAAGCTAACTTGCTACTTTTATATCCAATAGAGCTATTTTACTACCCCCTCAGGTTTATCTATTTCGCTCTGAGAGGAACGATGGGTAACTACTCTTGGAAATAGTTACATTGCCACCAGTTTAGCTTCCACATATTCAATGGCATTGAGTTCTTGTATTATAGATCTCAACTCCAAGTCCGTACCATTTACTTCCAAAACAATCAAGCCATCATTTGCACAGAACTCTTTTGTTACTTCATGCAACCCTAACCGGACTTTAATAATACATCCATACTCTGTAAGAATGTTCTGCACCTTTGTAGCCTCTGTGCTACGTGAATCAATCTTGATCAGTATTACTTGATATGTCATACATACCTCCCAAGACTAAATTACTCGAAATCTAGTATATGTCCAGCTATATTTCAACTGTGAGGACTAACATGTGTAAACGACTCTACGTACACCTTCAACCTACGCAACTGTTTCAATAGTACATCATTCTAGAAATTATTTGCTTATCGATCTCAAGGAATATGCAACATTAACCACTATCAAATGGATGCAATACACTATGGATTGCGAAATGTTTACAATATGCACCAGTAATTGCATAACAATAACAGCACATAAGCATATTGACTGAGGTAAATTTATGAAAAAACATGTAAGCCATGTCATGATGGGCATAATTCTGCTCATTCTTCCTTGTTTAATTTTTTCTATTAATCCCACAACGAAGTCGGCATTCCAAGTCCGAAACCAATCAAGCAACTCTGTGGATCTTCGATTCACTTTACCTGCTTGGGAATTGCAAGCTTCTTCCAAAGGGGACAACTCACAGCGAGTCGTGATTCAGGATACACCTTATCTATTTGTAGATGAGGAAGAGACCCTACCTGTGTTGACTACATCCATAGCAATACCATATAGTGGCGGAGCGGATTTGAGAGTAGTCAATCAACAGTTAAAAACCATGAGTAACTTCAATCTTGAAAGTCGACAATCTATCCTGAGGGAATCTGCTACATTGGGAAAATCAGCTACACTGTATCCTGCTGATCCCGTCGTTGTTTCAGATCCTATGATGTTGCGTGATTATCGCATAGTTACTATCAATGTATATCCATTTCAATATGATACAACTACAAAAGAAATGATCGTTCGTAATAGCATTGATATTCATATTGATTTCAATGACTCACCTTCGATCAACGAATCTGCCCCACCGCTCAAATACTCCAAAAGTTTTGAAAATATCTATCGTGATATGATCGCAAATTACGAGGAAGTCAAAGAACGCTCTGTAACATACCAAGATCCAGTTGTTTTAGTTATCTATGGTAATTATGTAGATGCCACCTACACCGAACAATTGAACAATTTTATCAATTGGAAAAAACAGCTGGGGTACAAAGTATTTAGTGCCAGCACTGCTGTAACAGGTTCGTCTAATACTGCTATCAAAACATATATCCAAAATGCTTACAACACATGGGAAGACAGACCGGATTACGTCATCTTAGTGGGTGATGTAAGTGGTTCGATAGCCGTCCCGTCTTACTATGTTTCCAGCGGAAATGGCGATTATCCATATACCCAGGTTGCAGGAAACGACGGCTTAGGTGACATCATGATAGGTAGAATCTCCGTTACTACAGCTGATGAACTAAATACCTACGTAGCAAAGGTGATGTCCATAGAGAAAAATATCATTGTCGCAAGTTCAAGTTGGCTGAACAAAATGCTTTTAGTTGGTGATTCACAATCATCAGGAATCTCTACCATATACACAAACCAGTATATTCATGAGTTATCCTACGCAGTCAATCCAAGTTACACTTTTACAGAATACTACCAAAATGCTCCATCACCTTCACTAATGAATCAAGCCTTAAATATGGGTGTAAGTGTTTTCAATTACCGCGGCTACATCGGGATGAGTGGCTGGAATACTACATACATCAACCAGTTAGTAAACGGTTCAAAACTCTTCCACGCTGTGATAATCACATGTGCAACCGGCAATTTTACCGGCACATCAACCACGGAATCTGTGGTCAGGAAAGGGACTGCAGCCAGTTTGGGTGGAGCTATTACAGCCATAGGAATGGATACGTCATCTACTCATACACCGATGAATAACTGCTTGAATGGCGGTATCTTTCACGGCATATATTCGGAAAACATGAGAAATATGGGTGCGCCAATGCTCTTGGGAAAACTATATCTCAATAGCATTTACGGAGTAAGTAACCCTACACAAGCAGTCTTTTTTGCTCAGATATGTAACTTAATCGGTGATCCCACAGTAAAAGTCTGGGTTGGTATTCCCAACGAATTTAGTCTTACCTATCCAGCTACTCTTACTGCAGGATCCACCTCATTTGAAGTGGTAGTTCGCAATACAAATTCGCAACTAGTGGAAGGTGCTACTGTAACTATTGTTAATAGTGCTGGATTACAATTAATAGGTCATTCAGATGCTTCTGGCAAAGTAGTTTTTGAAATCTCCAATGCTCTCACCGGTGTACTAACTGTGACTGCATCCAGAGACGACTATAAACCTCTTTCCGGGACTATTACAATCGCGACGACGGGTGGTATCACTTATTATGGACAGCTCATTGATGATGACAACTCCGGCAATTCTATAGGAAATGACAATCAGGTTGTAAACAACGGTGAGGTGATTGAATTTAGAATTCAAGTCAAAAATACAACAGCTTCCAGCATTTCATACATGACAGGAACTCTTGAATCAAATGATCCTTACATTACAATCCAAAATGCCAGGTTAGGCTTTGCTGCGGTTGCTGCGGGTGGAATTATTGCAAATACAACAGCCGCAAGATTCGCCGTTGCCGCAAATTGTCCAGACAATCACCGGGTTACTTTTTATGCTTCAGGAACCAGTGGAATTGGGCCTTGGTCATTAGTAGTACCGGTTGTAGTACGATCAGGAAATATTGAAATGGTTTCTCAGACCTTTGTCGGATCCCCCGGTAACATCCTGAATCCCGGAGATACCTACAATTATTCAATCAACGTCACAAATTCCGGCTTATCAAGTTTGACAGATCTTTATGGAACTCTTCGTTCCTACGATGTGATGCTTGCAGTCACGGACTCAGTGGGATTCTTTGGAACGATCAATCCTGGCCAAAGTTTTTCAAACTCGCTTAACACATTTACTGTTTACGCCCGCAGTCAATGTGTCGTGGGTATGATTATCCCCATGGAACTAAGGCTCTACAATGCAAATGGTTATTCACAAACCATCAGCTTCACAATTCAATTGGGTAATTCTACGCTTACAGATCCCCTGGGACAAGATCAATACGGATACTTCATCTTTGATGATGGTGATACCGGATATCCCCAGTGTCCTACCTATAACTGGATCGGCATTTCCCCTTCAGAAGGTGGGAGCGGAACGGCCCTCAGCATTACTGATCCCGGTGCTACCGGCGATGAAGGTGATCAAGTGGGTTGTGTTTCTTACCAAACTGTTACCATGCCATTCGAGTTTACTTTCTATGGACGTACCTACAATCAGATCACCATATCTTCAAATGGGTTTATTGCCATGGGTGCTACCAGCAATTCGGATTGGAGAAACTGGCGTCTTCCCGGCCCATTGGGTCCAAATCCTATGATTGCAGCTTTCTGGGACGACTTGCAATTGAATACTGGAAATAATGTATATGTTTACTATAACTCTACTCAGCATTTTTATGTGGTGCAATGGAACGTAACCAGTGGATTTGACAGAACATCACCCGAAGTATTTCAGGCAATACTCTATGATCCTATTTATTATCCGACCCAAACTGGAGATGCACCAATCAAATTGCAGTATAAAATATTCAACAACATCGATGCCGGATCAGGAGACGCCCATCCGCATGGAAACTCAAGCACGATCGGCATCAAAGACCACAACGGTTTAGTCGGCCTTGAATATACCTTCAATGGCGCCTATCCTACCGCTGCAAAACCATTAGCAAACAACTCCGCATTATACATCACCACAAAACCGCTCTTACCTGAAAACGCTTACCTGGCAATAGAGCATACCCAGGTTTTCGATGCCAATGATAATGGATTCCTGGAACCGGGAGAAACTGCAAACCTATCGATCCGTTTATTGAATGCCGGATTGACAAATGCGACAAATGTAAGTGCGGTCCTTACAGAAACTGATCCGTATATCACTATAGGAATAAGTACTGCTTCATATGGTAGTATTGCGAATCAGGAATATGCATATCCTGCCAATTTCTTCACGATCAGCATTGCTGCAAACTGCCCAAGTGATTACGAGATTCCTCTGCAGTTGAACATTACTTCTAACAATGGTTCATGGACACGTCCATTTATATTGACTGTCCACAAGCCAACTACTACTCTTCAGTCATGGGCGATTGATGATTTCTCTTCGAATCATAACTCCGTGCTTGACCCGGGTGAAACTGCTTCGTTTGTGCTGAATGTAAGTAATGAAACTGTTGTAAATGCTCTCAATTGTGTCGTTACGCTTGCCGAGAGTAGCCCTTATCTGAGTTTTGCCAGTACCACAATTACTTTGGGAACAGTATTAGCTCAAAATACACTGCAAGCACGTGTCAATGTTACTGCGACATCATCCTGTCCGGTGGGAACTACTATTCCCCTCACGGTCAATATTACTTCCTCCAATGGAGCAGCCTACAGTTCACAATTATTCCTGACAGTGGGTATATCAAATACACTGTTTACTTTTGAGAGTAATAACGGTGGATTTGTGGCTACGACAAATACAACAACCGGTTGGGAATGGGGAACTTCTACCTATGCAGGAGCCTACAGCGGCACCAAAGTATGGGGTACTGTCCTCAACTCGACATACACTGATAACTCTACCTATGAACTCGTTTCACCCCAAGTCCTGGTAAGTTCAAACACAAATCTGGTATTTAAGCATCGCTACAGAATAGAAACTAACTACGACGGCGGCCAGGTGCAAATCTCTACCGATAATGGATCCTCTTGGAACATGATCACACCTGAGGGTGGATATACGCACCAGAGTCTTCCTGCTCTGGGAAGTACTCCCGGATACAATAATGAACTTCTGACATGGACGGATGCTACTTTCAACCTTAGCTCCTACGCCGGGCAGCAAGTAAAAATCAAATGGTACTTCAAGACCGATGGCTCTGTTGTTCGCGAAGGTTGGTTTATAGATGATGTTCAATTCATCACAGCCGGTGGCTCAATGCCTACAGGCAAGATATCAGGAACATTGACCTTAACGGGAGACACACGAGATATAAGCTCTGCATTTGTCTCAGCGGGATCATACATCTGCAAACCTGCAG